>DLVK01000425.1:0-6689 GCA_003444235.1 Rhodospirillaceae bacterium | reverse complement strand
CTTGCTCATTGCGCGATAGGATTTGTTGGCAAGCGGGAAGAAAATAATTTTGATGATCACGGTGAGGATCAGGATTGCGATGCCATAATTTCCGAACACACCGTTGAAGTAACTGAGAGCGGAGAAGAACGGCTTAGTGAAAAACCAGAACCAGCCGAAATCGATGGCGAGATCGAATTTCTCGATCTTGAGATCATCCTTGTAGGCATCAAGCAGCGTCTTTTCCTTGGCGCCGGCGAAAAAATGGCTGGTGCTTTCGATCGTGCCACCGGGATTGACGGTGAGGGCCGGACTCAAATAGTCCGATTGATAGGCCTGGCTCGAGCCCCGCTTATGGCTGACGAAACTGGTTTTGACCTTTTGCTGCTGATTGGGTATGAGGGCCGCAAGCCAATATTTGTCGGTGATGCCGAGCCAACCGCCAGTGGTTTCGAAGCGCTTCGGTCCGCCTTCATCAAATTCGTCGTAATCGACTTCCTGCAGGGCGCCTTTCAAAACGCCGATCATGCCTTCGTGCAAAATATAAAACCCGAGGACATCAGGTGTTCCGGTGCGGGAAATCAGCCCATACGGTGCGAGCGATATCGAATTCTTGCTCGTATTTTTGACCCGCTGGACGATCCGAAACATGTAATTCTCATCCAGCGTGATCTCCCGTTCGAACAACAAGCCTTCGCCATTGTTCCAGCTCAACGTTACCGGACTGCCGGGAGCTAAAGTCGACCGATTTGCCTGCCAAATCGTTTTGCTGTTCGGCAGTTTGACGCCGTTTCCGAGCCAACCGAACTCGGCATAGTAGGGGCGCTCGGACCCGCTCGGCAGCAAAAGGACAATTTCCTCGCTCGTCGGATCCAATGTTTGGCGGTAGCCCTTGAGTATCAAATCGTCGATCCGAGCCCCGGTCAGCGATAGGGAGCCGGAAAGGCGCGATGACGAGATTTGAACGCGAGCACCCTTGCTGAGAGCCGTCGCGCGATCCATAGCGTCGGTTTTGGCTTCGACCGGCGCCGACTTCGGCATCACTTCGCTAACGTCGGAGCCCAGTTTGGGGCCCTGGTCATCGGTCTTGGGTTTCTGCTGTTGGGGAGCTTTACCTGGTGTTGCCGACGTCGTCGGCTGACCGGATTTAGAAACAGGCGCTTGTTGCCCAGCTTGCTGCTCGGTTTGCTGTTGCCCTTCCTTCGGCGCCTCGGGCGGCGGGAACAGGATGTTGAAACCGACGACGATGACCAACGAAACCGTAATCGCCAGCAGCATGTTTTTTTGTTGTTCGGGCAACATCGAGTATTTCCAGACCTATTGGGGATGACCTAGTGGACGTGCGGGGCCGGAGGGACCGGGTCGTGCCCCGAGCCACCCCAGGGGTTACAACGCATAATGCGCCATGAACCGAGCCAAAAGCCTTTCAAGGGACCGTGCAATTCGATCGCTTCCATGGCGTAACACGAGCAGCTCGGATGAAACCTGCAGCCGGTACCCATTATGGGTGCGAGCGCGAGCTGATAGGCGCGAATGCAGCCTTGCATGCATTTGCCGATGAAACTCATCATCCCTCCCGCGCCGGCGATTGGGCGCCGGCTTCGCGCCACAATTCCAATTTCTTCATCGCCGTTTCCAAATCTCGCAATAACGCGGGAAAGGACCGGCTTGAGGTAGCCCGCCGAGCAATGACCACATAGTCGTGCCCGGCGGCAGCGTGTAGAGGCATAACCTCCCCGACCGCCGCACGCAAGCGCCGCTTGGCTCGGTTGCGAGCCACCGCATTACCTACCTTGCGACTGGCGGTATATCCAACACGGACAGCTTCGCCATCTTCGGCGTTCCCACAAGCCTGTAACAATAATCCAGGGGTAACGTATTTGCGCCGAGCGGCGGCAACGCGAAGAAATTGCGCACGCCGTTTCAGCGGCTCGACGCCAGGCGGCATAACCTTAAGCGGAAAGGGACTTACGGCCCTTTGCACGGCGCCGAGAAAGAACCTGACGGCCGGATTTCGTGGCCATGCGGGCGCGAAAACCGTGGCGGCGTTTGCGAACCAATCGGCTTGGCTGAAATGGACGTTTCACGTGGGCCTCCGATAGCCGGATTCAAAGAGGCCCGCTCTATAAAAGCAATTGCAGGCGAAGTCAACGATCTCGCACGCTCACGATGCGGTAACATCGCTTCACATAATGGCTGGATGCGCTTCCCAAGGGATTACCCGCGTAGTACCAAACAATTCAATTCGTCACCCAAAGCAGTTCATAGGTGCCTCATGGCAAAGGAAGTTCAGCCCGAAAGCGCACAGGAAAAACCCGGTTTTTCGCTTAAGCGCATGATCCCATTGATAATTTTAGCGATTGGTCTAGTTCTTTTCTTCGTCTTCGATCTCGACAAATACATTACCCAAGAGACGCTCCGCGATAACCGCGAATGGCTTCTCGGGAAGGTCGCCGATCACGCGGTACTGACCGCACTCGTTTTCATGGCGATCTATGTGGTCGGTGTCGCATTCTCGCTCCCGATCGGCGCGGTTTTGACGATCACCGGCGGATTTATGTTCGGACAAATATTAGGCACGCTTTACGTGGTTTCCGCCGCGACAATAGGCGCGACCTGCCTATTTCTGGCTGCGAAGACCGCTCTCGGCGACGTATTGCGCGCCAAGGCTGGCCCCGCGATCAAATCGATGGAAGCGGGCTTCCGAGAGAACGAACTCAACTACTTACTGGTGCTTCGATTGATCCCGCTTTTCCCGTTCTTTGTCGTCAATCTGGTGCCGGCCTTTCTCGGCGTCAGCCTGCGCAATTATTTACTCGGCACCTTTTTCGGAATCATGCCGGGCTCCTTCGTCTATGTAACCGTTGGCGCGGGTATCGGTTCGATTTTCGATAAGGGCAAAACGCTCGAACTCGGCAGTGTACTGACGACTGAAATTATCACAGCACTCGTCGGACTTGCGGTACTGGCCTTGCTGCCGGTGGCCTATAAGAAGATAAAAGGCCGCAAAGAGGCGGACGGTCAGTCATAATTGGCGCGGTGGCCGGTTAGGCATTGCCTGGAAAGCACATGAAGGCAGGTAAAGATTGATGAAAAGTCTTTCGTCACGCCTCCTTATACTGACCGTGATTTTCGTCATGCTGGCGGAAGTGCTGATTTTCGTGCCGTCCGTAGCTCGCTTCCGCGAGGCGTGGTTCAACGAAAAACTCGGCGCAGCCCATTTGGCGATTCTTACACTTGATGCCACACCCGACCGGCGCATCGGTGAGATGCTGCGTGACAAACTGTTGAATCAGGTAGGCGCCTACGCGCTGTTTGTCCGCCGCAGCGGCGCGCGCCATTTCATCGCGACCGACATGCCGCCTCCGGTAATAAGTAGTTTCAACCTGGTCAACACCAACGCCATGGAACTTATCGCCGATGCATTTTTGGCGCTGATTGACAACGAGGAGCGGGTGATAAGCGTTGTCGGTCCGTCGCCAAATGACTCCAAAGTAATCATCGAAATCGTGTTGGACGAAGGTCCGTTACAGCAAGCCCTGAAAGGGTTCGCGTGGCGCATTTTCGGATTGTCGCTCGGCATTTCACTGTTTGCGGCGATCCTTGTTTATCTCAGCCTGCAATGGCTGCTGGTTCGACCGTTACGCCGCATTACTCAGACGATGACCGCCTTTCGCTCGGCCCCGGAGAAAGACGGAACCGTGATCGAACCTACCGCACGGCGCGACGAAATCGGTACTGCGGAACGCGAGTTGGCGGAAATGCAGCGAGGACTGCGTGCAGCGCTTCGGCAAAAGGCCAATCTCGCCGCATTGGGTTCGGCAGTCGCCAAGGTCAACCACGATTTGCGGGGAATTTTATCGACCGCACTCTTGATCTCCGATCAACTGGAGACCGCACAAGATCCTGAAATTCGGCGCGTCGCACCACGTTTAATGACCTCGATCGAACGTGCCATTGCGCTCTGCACGGACACACTCAATTTTGTCAGCGGTAAAAATGCGAATATCGACCGCCAGGTTTTCCCGTTAGCGCCACTAGCTCAGGAAATCGTTGAGACCGTCAGCATACCCGGCAATCCTAATGCAGCGATCAGTCATCGGCTCGAAGAAGGTTTGGAGATAAATGGCGACCGCGAGCTTCTCTATCGCGCGATCGGCAATCTCGTGCGCAATGCAGGCGAAGCCGGCGCCGATGAGATCCGAATGGAGGCCAGCAATTCGCGTAAAAATATCACAATCGATGTTATCGACAACGGACCTGGCATTCCAAAACAAGCTCAGGAGAACCTTTTCCTGCCATTTGAAGGCTCGACTCGTGCCAGTGGTACCGGCCTAGGATTAGCGATCGCGAAAGAAGTGGCGCACCTGCATGAGGGTGAATTGACCCTAATTCGTACAGATGCCGAGGGCACGGTTTTCCGCTTCGAGTTACCTTCATAGAGAAGTCAACTGCCGGAAACAAAGTTCCCTCTTGCTGCAATGCACCAATTGTGACATGACATCCGCCTTGATATTCACTGTATTGCCCGAATAGGCGAGTGGGCTTCGACCCGCGAACGAAAAATGGCCAAATCAAAGCCTAAAAAACGCATCACGGTACCGGAAATTCAGTCCCGAAAAGGCGCTGAACCGGTCGTGTGCCTTACCGCATATACCGCCCCGGTCGCGGAAATGCTCGATCCTTATGTGGACCTTTTGTTGGTTGGAGATTCGGTTGCCATGGTCCTCTACGGCATGGACTCGACCATAGGCATTTCGCTGGACACCATGATTGGCCACGGCCGCGCAGTTGTTCGGGCTTCAAAGTCCGCCCTGGTTGCCGTCGACATGCCGTTTGGCAGCTATCAGGAAAGCAAGGAACAAGCCTTCCGCAGCGCAGCCCGCGTAATGTCCGAAACCGGCTGTCAGGCGATCAAGGTGGAAGGCGGCGCTGAGATGGCTGAAACGGTACGCTTCCTATCCGAACGTGGAGTCCCCGTTTTCGGACATGTGGGCCTGCGGCCCCAAAGCCTTCACACGGCCGGCGGATTTCGCAGCCATGGCAAGGACCACGATGAAGCAGCACAAATTCTCGAAGACGCTCAGGCCATAGCCGAAGCCGGCGCTTTTGCAATTGTTATCGAAGGCACGGTCGAACCTGTTGCAGCCCGGGTCGCGGAAGACACACCGGTGCCGGTTATCGGCATCGGCGCTTCGCCACGCTGTGACGGCCAAATATTGGTGACGGAAGACTTGGTCGGGATGTTCAATAAATTCCGGCCTAAGTTCGTCAAACGCTACGCGGAGTTGGGCGAAGACATGGCCAAGGCGGTCGAATTTTTCGCCGAAGATGTGCGCCATCGCCGTTTTCCAAACGCAGAGCACTGTTTCCGCGCCGAGCCGCGTAAGGTTTCCGGCTGATTAGGCCGGCGATGTCCGACCTCGCCCGCACTGCCGCCGAGCTTCGGAAACATACTGCCGACTGGCGAGCGCAATCATTAAAAATCGGACTGGTGCCCACCATGGGTGCCCTGCATCAAGGCCACCTGTCATTGGTGGAGCGCGCGGCCGCGGAATGCGACCGAGTGATCGTGAGCATATTCCTTAATCCGAAACAGTTCTCAGCCAGCGAAGATCTCGATACATATCCCCACGATGAAAAACGAGACCTCGCCGCGTTGAAGCCTTTCGACGTGTCGTTGGTCTATGCGCCGAGTCTAGCGACTGTTTATCCTCAAGACTTCGCCACACAAGTAGAAGTTGGCGGCCTGACCGATTACATGTGCGGTATCGACCGGCCAAATTTTTTCTCTGGCGTCGCCACCGTCGTGACCAAACTCTTGATCCAATGTTTTCCAGATAAGGCCTATTTCGGCGAAAAAGATTTTCAGCAGCTATTGGTTATTCGCCGGCTTACTCAAGATTTGGATATTCCGAGCGCAATTATTGGCTGCCCGATCGTTCGCGAGACCGATGGACTAGCCCTTTCCTCTCGCAACGCTTACTTGTCGCCGGAAGAAAGACTGGTGGCTCCAGTCCTTTCGGAAACCTTACGCGAGGCCGCCAAAATGGCGGGTGGCGGCGAAGGTTGCCGGGAGGTCGAAGCATGGGCAACCGAAGAACTTAAGGCAAAGGGATTCGGGAAAGTCGATTATGTCGATATCCGCGACGCGGCGACGCTCGATTCTCTTTCCCATGTCGCCGATGCAAAGGGGCAAGCACGCATATTCGCCGCCGCAACCCTCGGCACCACGCGTTTGATCGACAATATGGAAATAAATACAGACTCCTAATCGGACTTCTTACTACCTTTGTTTCTCCACTCAGTGTCACCGGCTGGGTCCCATGGAAAGACCACCCAATCCTCTTGAGCAACTTCAACCGCGAAATGATCCACAAAGGGCCGCCCTGCTGGCTTTGCATAAACCGCCGCGTATACAGCGTCCGGAGCCTGCTCACGCACCAGCTTCATAGTCTCGCCACTATCGGCGATATCATCAATCACCAGCCACCTGCTATTCGACGGTAGATTGGCGTCTTTCAGAATTTTGGCATCGCCGCGACTGCGTCCGTCATAGGAACTGATCGCGATCACTTCGACCCGGCGCAAAGAAAGCTCGGCCGACAAAATTGCCGCCGGCGCCAGACCACCACGGCTGACCGCCAACAAGCCATCGAAAGGACCTGACGACCGGACACTTTCGATCAGCGCAAAACAGTCACGGTGAA
>DLVK01000527.1:0-7390 GCA_003444235.1 Rhodospirillaceae bacterium | reverse complement strand
CCTATGAACTACAGAGCCGAATCCAGAAGATCGAATCCAAACAGGGTGAACAAATTCTGATTACCGCCGATGAGGTCAGTTACGACCGTGAACTTGGCGCAATTACCGCTCGAGGCAACGTGGAAATCGTCCAGGGCGAGCGCGTATTGATGGCGGATTCAATTAGCTACAATCAAAAGTCGGATACCGTCAGCGCTTCCGGCAATATTTCCCTTATGGAGCCATCAGGGGAAGTCTTATTCGCTGAATATATTGAACTCACTAACGAGTTTAAAAACGGCGTCATCCGGGAACTACGCATTTTGCTAACAGACAAGAGCCGCTTTGCCGCCGCCGAAGGCTCAAGGCGGGACGGTAATCGCACGGTGATGCGGCGCGCTGTGTTTTCGCCTTGCGAACCCTGCAAGGAAGATCCCAGCCGAGCACCGCTTTGGCAACTCAAGGCCGAAAAGATCGTCCACGATCAGCAGGAACAAGAGGTTTCCTACCGCAACGCATTCCTCGAGCTATTCGGCGTACCAGTCGCCTATACCCCGTTCTTCTCCCATCCTGATCCGACGGTCTATCGTCGCAGCGGATTTCTTGCACCAAACTTCGGGACCGGCGGGAACCTCGGAGGATTCGTTCAGGCGCCGTTCTTCCTAGTGCTCGGCGACAATAAAGATATGACTATTTCGCCGATTTATACCGTCGACGAAGGTTTGGTGTTCAATGGCGAGTATCGTCACAGGTTCGATAATGGCGAGCTTCATTTAGCGGGTAGCGCGACAACCGCCGACCGCCAAGAAGGCGATCCGTCGAACCCTCAAACCAAAAGAAACGAATTCCGTGGCCACGTGGAGGCCTTCGGCCGGTACGATATCAACGAGACCTGGCGCGTCGGCATGGATATTGAGCGCAGCACCGACAGAACTTATCTCCGCCGGTTCAACTTTTTCGAGCCCGGCGGTAACACGCTGAAGCAACATGTCTTCCTGGAAGGCTTTCGCCGCCGGAATTATGCTGCGATGAACCTTTATTCTTTCCAGGATCTACGCACCAGTAGTGACGGCCAATCCGAGCAACCTTATGTGGCGCCGCTGATAGATTTTAATCACGTGGGCGAAGCGGATTCGTTGGGCGGTAGATTGTCGCTCGATGCCAATTTCCGTTTTCTGGGCCGTGACGACGGGCCGAAAGGCCAGCGCCTGTCATTCCGCCCCGGCTATCGTATTTCGCGCACCGCCGACATGGGTTTTGTGACCTCGCTCAATGTGGATCTGCAAACCGACATCTACAATACCGATCAAATTTCGAATCCTCGGGTCAATAGTTTGGCACAAGATGGAGTCGAATATCGGTTGATGCCTCGAATGTTTGCCGACTGGCGATTCCCCTTCATCAGAAATGGTGAATCAACGTCGCAAATAGTCGAACCGGTTATCGGTCTGCTAGCGACCCGAAACGGTGGCAACTCGACAGATATTCCCGACGAAGACAGCAGTATCTTCGAAGAGGACGACACAAATCTTCTCAGCTTTGACAGGCTGCCCGGGCTCGATCGTGTCGAAAGCGGTCAACGTCTGATCTATGGCGTCAAATTCGGTTTGTTCGGCCGAAATTTCGGCCAAAACACGGCATTTATCGGTCAAACGTTCCGGTTGTCAGAGGATGATGAGCTTGCGGCCAACAGCAATATCAACCACGGCCTTTCGGATTTGGTCGGCCGAGTTGATATCAAGCCCCATCAATATATCGATCTTTTGTATCGGTTTCGGGTCGACCACAATGACTTGACCCCGCGCCGCAACGAATTTTCTTTCCGTGTCGGGCCAAAAGCCTTTCAGGTGTCAGGCGACTATACATTCGTCGATAATGGCACCGGTGCTGGCTCTTCTGCCAAACGTGAGGAAATTAAAGCTGCGGTACAGTCCCAGATTAGTCAGTTCTGGTCGTTCCGGGCCTCGACACACCGAGATTTATCGAAAGACGGAGGCTCTCTACGCCATTCCATGAGTCTTCGTTATGAAGACGAATGCATAACTTTTGACGTCACCGGCACGCGGAGCTTCTTCCGCGATGCGGATATTCGCCCGTCAGATTCGCTGTTGTTCAAAGTAATTTTCAAGCATCTGGGGCAGGTTTCAACGAGCGCTGGGTAGTCAGATGGCGAATGCTGCGCAGAGATTTCTTTCTCGATTTCGCACCATACGAGTGGCGGGATGCCGCCAATTGTTCGCATTTCTTGTCATGCTGGCAGTCCTCGTATTACCCAGCTACTCAAACGCACAGTCGAATCAGGTGCTCCGAATTCGCGCAATCGTCAATGACGATGTCATATCCTTTTATGACCTGATCCAACGAATTCGTCTTCTGATTTTGACCAGCGCAATTCCGGATTCGCCTGAAACCCGGCGACGGCTTGCCCCGCAAGTGCTACGCGCAATGATCGACGAAAAGCTGCGGCTGCAAGAAGCCGCGCGTTTGAATATCCGTGTTCCAGGAACCCGCATCGACAAGCAAATCGCTCTGCTTGAAGAAAGAAACAATCTTCCCGCCGGGGGTATTCTGCAACTTCTCGACCAATCGAGTATCGATGAGAACGCGCTTCGAAATAAGCTAAAGGGTGAGCTTGCCTGGCAGTCGATCGTGCGGCGGAGATTGATGCGGCAGGTCAATATCAGCAATGAAGAAATTGACGATGAACTGCAGCGGCTAAATTCCATTCAGCATCTACCGCAATACAAGGTGTCGGAAATTTTCCTTTCGATCGACAATCCCGATCAGGAAGGCCAGGTATTGGAAGTCGCCAATAGATTGATCGGCCAACTAGACGCCGGAGCTAAATTTGCACTCTTGGCACGCGAGTTTTCGCAAAGTGCGAGTGCCGCGACAGGCGGCGACCTCGGCACCGTCTCTCAAGGCCAGATCGACCCGAAACTTGAAAAAGCGTTGGAGGTATTGGAGCCGGGCGGATTGGCGGGGCCCATACGCACCCTGGCAGGTTATTACATCCTGAAACTTCATGAACGCGTTATTCCCGCATCCAAATCCACAGGACCAACCAGGGCAACAATTTCGCAAATACTGCTGCCACTTAAGGCAAATGCAGCAAATGCCGAAATAGAAGCTCAGCAGCGGATCGCGGGTCAAATTCGCGCCGACACACGGACGTGCGAACAGTTGGAGAAAACCGGTAGCAGCTTGAATACCCCGCAATCGGGAAGTCTCGGACAAATAGATATTTCGACATTGCCGGCGCCAATCAGAAATGCCCTTAGCGGTTTGCCCGCCAAAAAAGTCAGCCCACCGATTCGGGTTGCCGAGGGCTTGCTCCTGATGATGGTCTGCGAATGGGACAAGGCGACAGAAGGGCTGCCGTCGAAAAAGATAATTCGCGCGCGACTCGGAGACCGCCGGTTAAATCTTCTCATGCAACGTTATATGCGCGATCTCAGGCGCACAGCTTTTATCGATCTGCGCGGCTGATGGGCGGGTTGGCTCCAATCGCGCTCACTATGGGTGAGCCCGCGGGCATCGGCGGCGAAATCGCACTGAAGGCATGGGCCAACAGGGCCAAACTATCCGTGCCTCCGTTCTTTGTGATCGATGATCCGAAACGTCTCAATCGCCTATCGAAAAAGCTAGGCTGGCCGATCGAAACCGTCTCGATCTCCGACCCCTCGGAAGCCTCGGGCGCGTTTAGCCACGGGTTGCCGGTATTCACTCTGGAATTGCCGGGCTCAATGACGCCGGGCGCACCGGACCCTGCAAACGCCAATTGCGTAATTTCCTCGATCGATACTGCGGTGACGCAAGTAACGACGGGCAACGCCTCAGCACTGGTAACAAACCCAATCCACAAATTTTCTCTTTACGATGCTGGATTTTCCCATCCGGGCCACACCGAGTATCTGGCCGCTCTCGCCGGCGGTGACCGTTCGGCGATGATGCTGGCGTGTGACGAGCTACGCGTTGTTCCAGTGACGATCCATATGTCGTTAGCTGAAGCGATTAAAAGCCTGACGACCGCGGATATCGTCGAAATCAGCAAAATTACCGAGGCATCGCTCAAGCGAGATTTCGGAATCGATGCGCCCCACCTCATGGTCGCGGCGCTCAATCCCCATGGCGGCGAGAACGGTTCGATGGGGAACGAAGAACGAGACATCATCGTACCGGCGGTAGAGCAACTAAAAAAAGACGGTCTCACGGTAACCGGCCCGGCACCGGCAGACACATTGTTCCACCCCCGCGCCCGTGCCACCTACGATGCGGTGATTTGCATGTATCACGATCAAGCCCTGATTCCTCTCAAGACCATCGACTTTTCTGGCGGCGTCAATATCACCATGGGCCTTCCATTCGTACGGACGTCACCCGATCACGGTACCGCGTTCGAAATCGCTGGCATGGGCGTGGCCGACGAAACCAGCGTTGTCGGCGCCCTTAAAATGGCGGCTCAAATCGCCCAGCGACGCGCCAACCGCATCGAGGCTCCGGCGGCGCACCATGGCTGAGGGATCGCCCTTTGCGGACCTCCCACCGCTGCGCGACGTCATTGCCACACATGGTCTTAGGGCTGCGAAGTCTCTCGGCCAGCACTTTCTGCTGGACCTGAATCTGACCGACCGTATCGCCCGAAATGCCGGAGATATTTCACAAGGGACGGTAATTGAAATCGGACCGGGACCCGGCGGACTGACCCGCTCGCTTTTGGGCGCCGGCGCACGCCAGGTTATCGCCATTGAACGGGACCGCCGTTGCGTCGATGCCTTGGACGGATTGGTGGACGTTGCCGACGGACGCTTAGAAATTATCGAAGCCGACGCCTTGCAAGTCGACCTGACAACGCTCGGCAAGGCGCCGCGATTCATCATCGCCAACTTGCCTTACAACATTGCAACTGCACTTTTGATTCGCTGGCTCGGCGCTGCCGACGCGTTCCAAAAAATGAACCTCATGTTTCAACGCGAAGTCGCCGACCGTATTACCGCACTGCCAGGCAGTAAGAACTATGGCCGACTTTCCGTGCTCTGCAACTGGCGCTGCGAAACACGTTTGTCATTTGGAATTCCAGCCCGCGCATTCACGCCACCCCCGCAAGTCGCTTCGGCTATAGTGTCCCTCACCCCCTACAAAACACTACCCGAAATGGCGGATCAATCGGATCTCGAAGCCGTCACCGCCGCCGCTTTCGGTCAGCGTCGGAAAATGCTGCGGAGTGCCTTGAAACAGCTTGACCTGGATATTGCGGCACTGCTGGCCGACGCCGCAATTGAACCAACACGGCGGGCGGAAGAATTATCGATCGCTGAATTCGCGCGCTTGGCGCGGAGTTTTAAGTCTCTTCGCAAAGCCGCTTGACGAAATCACTGAGACCCACGACCCGACGTCGCTTCAAACGTTCGGCCATCAGGATCGACATCACATCCATGACGCTTTCGCCTAAGTGATTGTTAATAATAATATAATCATACTCGGCATAATGGCTTAACTCGGCTGACGCCTTCGCCATTCGCTTTGCGACCACGTCCGCTGGATCTTGCGCACGGCTGTGGAGGCGACGTTCGAGTTCGCCATGACTGGGCGGTAGGATAAAGACGCTGACAACATCGTCGGGCGCTTTTTCGACCAATTGCTGGGTACCTTGCCAATCGATATCGAACAACACATCGGTACCCTCGGACAGCGAGCTCATTACCGGCTCTGCCGGTGTCCCGTAGTAGTGATCGAACACCTTCGCGCTTTCGAGGAACTCGCCCTTATTACGCCTGGTGTTAAATTCGGTCTTTTTGACGAAATGATAATCGACGCCCGCAACTTCACCCGGGCGCTTGCGCCGCGTTGTTGCCGAAACCGACATGGTGATGAACTCGTCCCGGCTGAGAATCTCGCGCGCGATCGTCGTCTTACCGGCCCCCGATGGCGACGACAACACAAGCATCAAGCCGCGCCTCTTAAGACCCAAATCGCTAGACAACAAATCTACTCCACATTTTGTACCTGCTCGCGAAACTGCTCTATCAAAGCCTTCATTTCAAGCCCATGTTTCGTGAGCTCCGTATCGCTGGATTTGGAGCAAATCGTGTTGGCTTCGCGGTTGAGCTCTTGGCAAAGAAAATCGAGTCTTCGGCCGATCGCGCCGCCTTCGGCAAGCAAATCACGCGCAGCACTTACATGGGCACCGAGCCGATCGAGCTCTTCGGTGATATCGCCCTTAACTGTGAGCACTGCCAATTCCTGCGCCAGCCGGTCTTCGGCCACCGGCGGATCGGCTTCGAGAATTTCCTTAAGTTGCGCTTGCAAACGATCCTTTTTTGAGTCCGCACGTAATGATTCTACCGAAGACGCCGCTTCGGTACGGTCAGCGATTGCTTGCAACTGACCGGAAAGTATATCCGCGAGTTTCTCACCCTCCGTTTGACGGTTCTGCTGCAGCGCGACCAGCGCCTCGTCGAGAGATTTCAATATCGACGCATGACGCTGAGCCTGATCGGTTTCGCTCTCGGGCTCGTCGATCTTTTCGACCACACCTCGCACGGACAACAGCGACTCGATATTTACCGGCGCACCATCGTTTTCCCCACGCGCCACTTCCAGCAGGCTATCCAGGAGCGCACGGTTTACCTGGTACTTATCGTCCGCTTCGGTCTTGGTCGTTCGGCTCAGCGTCAGCACCATGTTCAACGCTCCGCGCTTGAAACATTTCTGGGCTGCCTGACGCGCCGGCAACTTGAGCCGATCATGGCCACCCGGCATACGAACGCGAACATCGAGCGACTTACTGCTGACGCTTTTGGTTTCCCAGCTCCAGCTCCAATCACCGTAGTCACCATCGGCGCGAGCGAATCCGGTCATGGATGAAACGACCAATGCAAAATCCTTTCGGCGCTAGCTTTTCGTTGGCAGAGACTATCCCACCGACGCCAAAGGTCCAAATTTGCTAGGATGAGCGAATGCATCCTGCATCTTGGCCCAGTTCCGTTCTGATAACCGGCGCCTCCAGCGGCATCGGTGAAGCTTTGGCAAACGCCTACGCCGAGGCAGGCGCTAGCCTTGCCTTAAGCGGACGAAGCGAACGGCGTCTTGAGGCAGTTGCAGCAGCGTGCCGGGCAAAGGGCGCAACCGTCAATGCGGCAATTCTTGACGTGCAAGAAAAAGATTCCATGCAGGACTGGATTCAGTCCGTTGACGAAGCCGCACCACTCGATTTGGTCATAGCCAACGCGGGCATATCCGGCGGCACCGGTGGCGGCGGCGAGCCCGAAACACAGGCACGCGCGATTTTCGCGATCAATATCGACGGTATGTTGAATACGCTCCATCCGGCAATTGCGCGCATGCAGAACCGTGGCCAAGGGCAAATCGCATTGATGAGTTCGCTGGCGGGCTTTCGAGGTTTCGCGGG
>DLVK01000296.1:0-4610 GCA_003444235.1 Rhodospirillaceae bacterium | reverse complement strand
TTCTTCGGCCTCTCTTTCGGCGGTAATTTCAGAACGAATTAGGACAGTATCCCCGCCGCCAATTCTGAACTCTTGCAGACGAAATATTTTTCCGTCTTCGAACTCTCGAATTATCGGCTCCTTCGGGTTTCGGTGCGCTTCTAGACGCTGTTGAATCATTGCTTCGTCGCGCTTGACTCCATCGGTTCGCAAATTTCGATCTGCACGAATACGAAGGAATTCTTCGAACGTGGTCCCGGGAACCAGGATGTCGCTCACGTCATCCATCGCCGAACGGTAGGTATCGTTGCAGAGTACGAAACGATCTTCCTCGTCGAATAAGACAAAACCGTCAGTACAATGTTCCGTCGCTTCGACTATGCGCGAATGTTGGGCTTGCAGAGTTTCTAAAGATTCTTCGAGTTCACGGTTTCTCTGGCGCAACTCTTCGAGTTCTGCGCTAAGTTTCGCTATGTCGTCGCCGGAATCGGACATCGGGTGAATTTTCGAATGCAGCCCCAAAAATAAACGCGGATAGTAGTTTCTTTTCGCGCCTCAGCCTAGTGCTGATGGGCTGTCGGTTCACTCCGCTGAAGGATTAGATGCCCAAACCTCCAAGTTTCCTTGCTACCATCTACGCAACCAAACCCCGGGGCGCAGCAAAGTCAGCAATAAGAATCCCAGAAGCACGAGCCCCGCAAATTCAAAGCTTACCTGGAAGCCCTCGAGAAAGGCATTCGGAGCGTTTGCGGCACGTGCGTTTTCGAAACTATCGGTGAAAAAGAGCATCAGAAAGTATGCGGCCAGCACAACACCAAACATACGCATGACCAACACCAAGCTACCGGCTACACCGCGCTGAGAACGTGGCAATGCGGCGCTGACCATTTCAAAGCTGGAGGTTTGGAACAAACCCCAGCCGAAGCCGAAAATTGCCAGCGACAGCATCATCCAGATTATCGCGACATCGCCGGACCACAGAGACACAGAATAAATTCCGATTCCGACCGATAACGCACCGATAAAGGCCAATCGGTTGGCACCGAATACCGGAATCAAGTAACCCGCCGCTTGAGCTGAAAACATCATGGTGAGTGGACCGGTTGCCATGATTGCGCCTCCAACGGATAAAGACGGTGTGTATGGCTGAGCGATGAAATACGGCACCAGCAGCATTACGGAAAAAGCCGTAAAATTGACCACAATATTGGTCGCATTGACGATAACGAAAGCCGGATTTCGCGCGGTATTTCCGGAGATTCCGATCCATCCGGTCGTGCGGGCGTCTTTGGGCAGGCTCGGTAGCACTCGTCCGACCAGCAGAAGAAAAGCAATCACGGCGATGGGGACCCGAAACAAAAATATCGCGGGCCATCCCCAGGCTTCGACCAAAATGCCGCCGAGAGAAGGCCCCAGCGCCGTCCCAAGCCCATATGTCATGGCATAGGCGCCGAGAATCCGCGGGCGCAAATTCTCGTCGAACAATCCAGTTGCCAAGGCCGGACCGCAGCTCAACAGCATCGCCGTAGCAACTCCTTGTATGACCCGAAACACGAGCAACCATTCGAAGCTTTCCGCAAGTCCGCACAATCCGTAGGACACCATGCTGGCCACGAGGCCGATGCGGAAAACAAGGAGATGCCCGAAAAGATCGCCGAGCCGACCGAAAACGAGCATCAGGCAGCCATAGGTCGCAACGTAGGGAATGATGACCCAGCGGATCGTCTCGACCTCAATACCGAACTTTTCGGTGATGTCGGGAAAGGCGATATTCACCGATGAATCGAGCGGCCCCAAAAGGCTCCCGGCGACGATGGCAATAAGAGGCACCCAAATTGATTTTATATCGCGGTTCGGCAATCGATCGCCTTTCCTTACGGTCCGTAATCGATCCCGATTTTAAAGGATGTATTCCCCGCCCATAACGTTGAGCGCGTTACCGGTCACATATGCTGACTCATCCGACGCGAAATAAAGGCAGGCTTGGGCGATATCTTCCACCGCCCCTTCGCGACCGAGGGGAATTTCGGAAAGGTGCTCTTCCGATCCACGAGGATTCTTCCTGTCCTTGTACCACTCCGGGTTTCGCCGTTCGACGATGATCGAGCCCGGATTAACTAAATTGGCTCGAATGCCGTGCGGACCCGCCTCCGCCGCGACCGCCCGCATAAGTCCCAACAATCCATGCTTGCTGGTAGTCACGGTCGCGGTACTTGGGCGTCCGGTAAGAGCCGCCTTACCTCCCATGGCCATGATGCTACCTGAGCCCCGTTCGATCATGCCCGGCAGTACAGCGCGTGTCAGGAAAAACGTTGCATCCAGATTGACCCCCAATACCTGGCGCCATTCCTCATCCGTAACATCGACTAGCGGTGTGTGGGGCCGAATACCCGCATTGCTCACCAATATATCTATTTTCCCGAGGGCCTCGATTGATTTTGCGACGGCGGCTGATACCTCACCACTGTCGGAAACATCGCATTGCACTTCAATCGCGTTTCTCCCCAGAGAACGACATTCTTCGGCAACGGCTTCCAGTTCCTCGGGATTGTTCAGCGCCAATACCGCGATATCCGCACCTTCGCGCGCAAATGTAAGTGCGATTTCCTTGCCGATATTGCGGCTCGCGCCAGATATCAGAGCACACTTGCCGGTAAGTTTGCCGTTTGCTTTCATCGATATTCCTCCCCCTGCGACGCCACTATGTTAGCTGAAACGGCGAGCAACGTCTCGGGACCACCTCACAATGGCGCTTGACGTGACCTGCCCTGCTGTCGCAATGGTGGGATATGGCGGATGCAGACAAACTGACTCAGTTGGGCCAAGCGGCACCCTTGCCGCAGTCGCCCGAAGACGCGGTGATCGAGACCGTGGACAATCCACATGGAGATACCAGCTATGTGGTTCGATTCTCGTGCCCGGAATTCACGTCTCTTTGCCCCGTCACTGGACAACCGGATTTCGCCAAATTCGCCATCGACTATTTGCCCGACAAACGTCTGATCGAGAGCAAATCTTTGAAGCTTTTCATGGCGTCGTTCCGTAATCACGCGGCTTTTCACGAAGATTGCACCGTGACCGTTGGCAAGCGACTGGTCGAAGCGGCAGGCCCGATTTGGCTTCGCGTGACCGGCATGTGGTATCCCCGCGGCGGAATTCCCATCGACGTCTTCTTCCAGACCGGCCCCGCCCCAAAGGGCGTACATATTCCCGATCCGCCCTATACGCCGTATCATGGCCGCTAAGATGAAAATCGAAGTGACCGATAAGAACGTGATCCGCGCCAAGGCGACCGAACTCGGCTTTGACCAGGTTGGCTTTACCGGTATCGAGCTGCCGGAAGAAACCGGTCGTGACCTGGAAGCTTATCTGGAGCAAGGACATCACGGCGAAATGGCCTGGCTCGAAGGCAAGGCCGACCGGCGGCGCAGCCCGAACGCCCTCTGGTCCGACGCCAAGACCGTGATCGTGCTCGGCGTGAATTACGGGCCTCAAGAAGACCCGCTTGAGGAAATGAAGCGGTTCGCCGACGACGGCCGGGCGATGATTTCGGCCTATGCCCGAAACAATGATTATCACGACGTGATCAAAAAGCGGCTGAAGGCGCTTGCGAGGTGGTTGCAAGCGGAAAGCGGCGAAGATGTAAAAGTGTTTGTCGATACCGCGCCCGTAATGGAAAAACCCTTGGCACAGCAGGCCGGCCTCGGCTGGCAGGGCAAACATACCAATCTGGTGTCTCAGGATTACGGTTCGTGGCTTTTTTTAGGCGAGATTTACACGACGCTCGATCTGGAACCCGACCCGCCCGAAATAAATCACTGCGGCAGTTGCACCAAGTGTCTCGATATTTGTCCGACCAGTGCATTCACCGCGCCCCATCAAATCGACGCTAGGCGCTGCATCTCCTACCTCAGCATCGAACATAAGGGCCCGATTCCCGAAGAATTTCGCAAAGCCATGGGCAACCGCATCTATGGCTGTGACGATTGCCTTTCCGTCTGTCCGTGGAACAAGTTTGCGCAAAAGACCGAGGAACCCGCGTTCCTTCCCCGCGAGGAACTGATCGGCCCCAAACTTGCGGAACTCGCGGAACTAGATGATGCCGCTTTTCGGCAGATGTTCTCGAAGACCGCGATCAAAAGGATTGGCAGGAACCGGTTTTTGCGCAACGTAATGATCGCGATCGGAAACAGCGGCGATCCGGATTTATGGAAATCGGCTGCGGCCAGATTGGACGACGAGTCCGAACTAGTTCGTGAAGCGGCCACCTGGGCGTTGAGAGAACTCGCTAATACGGCGTCGGCAAATCCGGATCGAGCCCCAGCAGATGCTGGCCGACCATATCCAAATTCATCTTACGTCCCTGACCTTGTTGGGTAAGGGTGTGGATATCGCGGAAGCGTCGCTGGAACAGGCTTGAATCGAAGATACTGGTAGCGCCCGTCGCATCGTAGATCGTATCGACAACATCTTTTGCCTCGTGGATCGCGTAGGTCGTACACAGCCGGATACGCATTCGGGAATCCAGGGTAAGCTCGCCCTTCTCGATTACGTCTTCCCAAACTTCGGCTGACTCGTTCAGCACATATTGTTGTGCCGAGCTCAACCTCGCTTGACACTGGGCGACTTCG
>DLVK01000050.1:0-17030 GCA_003444235.1 Rhodospirillaceae bacterium | reverse complement strand
GCTCTACGAGCCACGGACGAGGACATCGCGTACCTCCGCCACTGCCTCGACAAAAGCGAGAACGCTCTTGATTGGGATACCTACGAGCTTTGGGACGCCACACTCCACCGCTCGGTCGCACAAGCGACCCACAACGGGCTTTTGTTGTCGATACTTGAATCGATCAACACGATCCGACAGCGACCGGAATGGGGACAATTGCGCCGCCACGCCTTGAATGCGGATCGCCATCGAGTTTATTGCTCCCAACACCGCGCCTTCGTCGATGCAATCGCCGCGCGTAACACTGCGGAAGCCGCCGCTCTCATGCAGAATCATATCGCAACAGTAATGCAAAATATGCTCGGCACTCCCGGCCCGGTACTTCAAGCCACCGAAAACTGATTACAAAAATCTAAAACAAAAGGGCGCGACGACCATCGCCGCCGCGCCCGTTCAAGGTTTTCCGGTCATTCTTATTATTCTTGCGTTTCCCCAACGCGCTTACGCTTCGACCGAAAGAACCGATCCCGGTTCGGGGACCGCTTCCGGTGCGAGCGCCGGTTCTGTATTCGGATCTCGGTTCTCGCGCAGAGCGTCTATACGCTCGCGCAAATGACGAAGCCCGACACGGGCGAACAATTCCTTCAATCGTGCCCGGTCGAGTTCACCGTCTTCACTGACGATACCCTCAGCTCGGTCGCCGAACCTTGCCTCCAACCGCGACTGCAGTCTTGCGGGGTCGAGCCGCCCGTTCTCGATCGCCGATTCCAAACGACTTACCCGCTGTTCCGAACGGATCTCAATTCTCTCGACCGCGCGGGCGACACGGGCTCGAAACGCTTTCTTCTTACGTGCATCGGCTTGACGATCCGCGGCTTCCTGACGGTCGGCCGCGTGACGCGTGTGAGCATCGCCGAGCGCATCCGCAGCGCGAGTTCGTGCGCTTCGTTGCGTATCGCCCGCCAATGCATTTCTAATTCTTTCGAGTCCGCCCTTGTTGTTCTCACCTTCCGCATCCGGGGAGGCGGGTTTCGGCGGTTGCAGCGCAAACGCTCGCGCCGCATTAACCAGTGCTCCTATAGGTTTCATCCTGTCCCTCTTTCGGTTCGTTTTTTTTTGGGAGAGAATCCCGGATTGAGCACCGCAAGAGCGATGCCAGATTTTTTCGAGAACGAATACTGATTGGCTATTTGATCAGTATTTGGTCGGTACTTCGGACATACGCCCGCGGACCAACCGCGCATTAGCCCCCCGGTAAATTTTTCCGCCTAACGCCGTCGCCTCTTGCCAAGCCTTCCCGCTTTGGGGCAGGTAATCTCACTCACATTTGCGGCTTCTCGAAGGAACAGATTCATGAATGGCGCCGAAAGCCTGGTGAAAACACTTTTAAAGGGCGGAGTGGATGTCTCCTTCGCCAATCCCGGTACATCGGAAATGCATTACGTCGCCGCGCTCGACAAAATCGACGGTATGCGTTGCGTGCTCTGCCTTTTCGAAGGCGTGGTCACAGGGGCTGCCGACGGCTATGCCCGCATGACAGGCAAGCCCGCCGCAACCCTGCTCCATCTCGGCCCAGGCCTCGGCAACGCACTCGCCAATCTTCACAACGCCAAGAAAGCCCGGTCCCCTATCGTCAACATCGTCGGCGAACATGCGACCCATCACGTCAAGTACAATTCTCCGCTAACCTCTGATATCGAGGGCATCGCGCGCCCGGTATCCGCTTGGGTCAAAACCTCTATGACCGCCGATGCGGTCGGTCCGGACGGCGCCGAAGCCATTGCGGCGGCCCGTCAAGCGCCAGGCCAAATCGCAACCTTGATTCTTCCCGCCGACACCGCTTGGAACGACGGCGGCGTTGTCGGCGAGGTCCCGCCTATCCCAGCGCCCGACCCTATTTCCGGCGACGCCATCGAGGCAGCCGCTGAAATGCTGCAAGAGAATGAACCGACACTGATTCTGTTAGGCGGAAGTGCGCTGATGGAAACGCCACTGGAAACGGCGGCACGGATCAAAGCCAAGACCGGCGCCGACGTCATGGCCGAAGGCATGAATACCCGCATCCAACGGGGTGTCGGGAGACTGCCCGTCATTCGAATTCCTTATCCGGTGCCGCAAGCGCTCGATATTCTGAAAGACTATCGCCAGATTCTTTTGGTAGGCGCTGCCGACCCGGTCGGTTTTTTCGCCTATCCCGGCAAGCCTAGTCGGTTGGCGCCCGACGGATGCAGAGTAGAAACGCTTGCGCTACCCGAACAGGATTGCGCGGGCGCTTTGATCGCTCTTTCTAACGCTGTCGGTGCCGACTCCGCCACACCGGAACTGCAACAGCCCGACCGTCCCGAACGGCCAACCGGCGCTATTACCCTAGATTCAATCGCCTGCGCCATCGGCGCCCTGTTGCCGGAAAATGCCATTGTCGTCGACGAGAGCGTTACTACCGGGCGCGGCTTCCTGCCGTTTACCGCCGGTGCAGGTCCCCATGATTGGCTGCAGAACCGCGGGGGGGCGATCGGGCTCGGCCTGCCTATGGCCACCGGTGCCGCGATCGCATGCCCTGACCGCAAGGTAATCTGCCTCGAAAGTGACGGCAGCGGCATGTATTGCCCGCAAGCTATATGGACCCAAGCGCGAGAAGGGCTCGACGTAACGACACTGATATTCGCCAATCGCTCTTACAATATTCTCAAGGGCGAGCTTGCCGGTGTCGGCGCCGGCAATCCAGGGCCCACCGCCATCGATATGTTGAGCCTGGACCGACCAACTATCGATTGGGTCGGCTTCACTAGAAGCCTTGGTGTCGAGGCAACGCAGGTCGACAATGCAGACGACCTTTGCACCGCTTTCGAACGGGCAATCGCCGTCGAGGGGCCCTCTTTGGTAGAGGTTGTGATCTAGCATTTGGACGGTAACGTATGCGTCTTGCGATTATTAACGACTACAAAAAGCTCTCGGGTTCGGCGGATTGGGATCAACTACCCGACGATATCGAGATCGACACTTTTCATGACCGGCTGACCGACCCAACGGCAGCAGTGGCACGATTGAAGCCCTACGACATCATCGTTACCGGCCGCGAAGAAACCCGCTTCGACCGCGCTCTCATCGAGAAACTTCCCAATCTGAAACTGTTCGTGACCCATGGACGGCGGAATGCTGCGCTGGATATGGACGCCTTTAAGGATCGCGACATCACCGTTTGCGGCACCGGGTATGGCTTCGAGATGGGCACAGTCGAGCTCACCTGGGCTCTGCTGCTCTCCCTCGCAAAAAACATCCCTTCGGAGTATGCCGCGGTCCAGCGGGGCGACTGGGGAATCGACTTACCGATGGGGCTAACCGGCAAAGTTCTAGGGGTGGCGGGTCTAGGCCGGCTCGGTGCCGGGGTCGCCCGAATTGGCCTCGCGATGAAAATGGACGTGATCGCCTGGAGTCAGAATTTGACACAAGATCGCTGCGAAGAGATCGGCGCAACGCTCGTCAGCAAAGAGGACCTTTTGGCGAAATCCGATTTCCTGTCGATCCATTTGGTCTTGAGCGAACGTACTCGTGGGCTAATCGGGCCGTCGGAGTTCGCGCAAATGAAATCGAGCGCCTACATCCTGAACACCTCGCGGGGACCGATCATCGATGAGCCTTCTATGATCGAGGCATTGAACAACGAAGTTATCGCCGGAGCCGGACTCGACGTCTTCGATGAAGAACCTCTGCCTAAGGATCATCCACTCCGCGCGATGCCCAATGTTTTGATTTCGCCTCACCTCGGCGGTCGAACGAAGGAGAATTTCGTCTCGCGCTATCAGGATTGTGTCGAGAATGTCCTCGCATGGCTGAAGCAGGAACCGGTTCGAGTCCTGACCTAAATCCCGCAAATACGGCGAATATCGATACGCCCGACAGTAGCGTCACCGGCAATCACCAATTCCAACCCATGCTCAGTAGCTTCCACGTCAGCCAGCCCCAACTTCCACCGGCAACGGATTGAGTCCGCGAATCAAATCCGCCCCCCGCTCTGCGATCATCAAAACCGCGGCATTGATATTACCACCGACGAGACCGGGCATGGACGAAGCGTCGATGACCCGGAGGGCTTCTATTCCGCGCACGCAAAGATATTCATCGAGTACGGCACCCTCATCGGCACCCATACGACACGTCCCGCAGGGATGCCGCGCGGTGACGGCAGTCCGGCGAATATAGGCATCGATATCCGCATCCGATTTGACATCGGCACCAGGCTGAACTTCGACATCACGGAACGGATCCAAAGGCTTCTGCATCGCCATTTCACGCACTAGTTTGAAACCGTCACGTAAAACCTGTTTGTCCCTTTCGGTGGAGAGGAAATTTTGCCGGATGCGCACTCTGTCGCGCGGGTCGGCGGACGTGAGCGAGATTTCTCCTCGGCTTTCGGGGCGTAACATCACCGGCCGACAACTGAACCCGTCCGGTCCAGAAGGGCGAATCACCGGGAACCAGGGCCCACCCCCATGAGGGATCGCTCGGAAGAAACACTGGATATCGGGTCTTTCCAGCGCAGGATCGGTTTTGAGAAATGCTGTCAGCCGACCGGGCACCATACTCGCCGGTCCGGTTCCCACGAGATAGGCACGCACCATATTGAAGGCGAGCCGGTCAAAGCGCATTTCGCGCTGAAAAGGGCCCGGCGAACGGCGGCGAAACTCGATCATGCTGGTCAGGTGATCCTGCAGGTCCTTCCCGACCCCGGGGTGATCCACAATTGGCTCGATACCCTGCTCTTTAAGGTGTGCCGCCGGGCCGATGCCCGACAACATTAGAACCTGCGGCGAATTGATAGCGCCCCCGCACAGGATCACCTCGCGTGTGGCCCCAACCGTCTCTTCGCCACCGGATTGCGCCAACCCGACCCCGACAGCGCGATCGTTTTCAATCAAAATACGCGTGACCAACGATTTTGTTCGCACGGTCAAATTTGACCGACCCATGGCCGGGCGCAAATAAGCGACGGCAGCCGTGCACCGCCAACCGTCACGAATCGTCAATTGCATGGTGGAAATACCATGTTGATCGGCACCGTTGTAATCGGCAACGAACGGATGCCCCGCGGCCTTTGCCGCATCGATATATGCGTCGAAAAGCGGATCGCGGTAACGGGGCTTGGAAATGGTAAGGGGGCCGTCGCCGCCCCTATAGGTATCGGCGCCACCTTCCCAACTTTCGGTGCGCTTGAAATAGGGCAACACGTCCGAATATCCCCAACCGGTGAGTCCCGACTGGCGCCATTGATCGTAGTCGGCGCGATTTCCTCGCACATGCGCCATCGAATTAATCGCCGACGAGCCACCGAGAACCTTGCCGCGCAACGTCTCGATCTCTCTTCCATCGAGATTGGGTTCCGGTTCGGTGTCATATCCCCAGTCATAACGACGATCGGCCCACAACTTGCCGACGCCGAGCGGAATATGGATGTAGGGATCGCGGTCACGACCACCGGCTTCCACCAACAGAACCGAGGCCCGGTCGTCCTCGCTCAATCGGTTCGCCAGAACGCAGCCTGCGGAACCGGCACCGATGACAATGTAATCGTAGGCTGGCGCCATCGTCGCTACGGGATTGCGGTAAAGAGCAGCATGACCTGCTCTTCGGCGCTTTGGTTCAGCGTCCAGCTTCGCATGAGATAGCTTGGGAAAAGCAAAAGGTCACCCGCTTCGCCGTCGAAGAAAATTTCCGTAACGTTCAGGTCGGTAACTTGCGATTTCTGGATGACGATCATCTCATCCGCCGACGGTGCGTGAAATTGGAGCCTCGCGCCACCCGACACCGAATTCACGAAATAGACGCCACTAACGACACTGTTGGTATCGTTATGAAGGTCACAGGAATCACCGGACCCCAAAACATTCAGCCAGCACTTGGTTATGCCCCCATTCCCGGTTTCATAGTCCAAGACATCGGCAAAACTGCCCACCTCTTCGGCAACGAATTCAACAAGATTTTCCAGGCCCGGGCGAAGATGCAATTCAGGCGCCGATACCATGGTCGAATACATCGTGCAGCCGAACTCTTTTGGCGGCGTACCGTCGAACTCACGCCGCAGCGCCTCAACCTCCGCTGCAACGCTTGCATTCAATACCGCCGCCTCCCGGAAGCGAGTGGTGTGGAGCACACCCGGGAACAACAGTAATGTTTCAGGAGACGGGTTCATCGTTTCCACTCACAACAGTGCATTGGCGGAAATTATGATGCGTTCTTCCTCGATCGCATTAGGTGCCACATTGTGCTTGACCGCGCTGTTGAAGATGATCATCTCCCCTTCGCGCGGCTGGATCGCGTGGGATGTCTCGTTGATTTCGGTGTCGACGCGTTTTTCCGGGCGAAACATCGAGAACGCATGCGGCGCGTGAAACCGAATTTCCGCACATCCCACCGGTGCTCTCACATAATAAACACCGCTTAGAATATTGTTGGGGTGTGTGTGGAGTTCATGGGCAAAGCCCTTTTTATAAACATTGACCCAACACTGGGTAAGCCGGATGCCCTGCGGCGAGGCGGCATAGCTCATATGCTCCGCGTATGACGCAAAGCAGGATCGCATCCAATCGGTGATCTCGGCAAAGTCGGGAATATCGTAAAGCCGCTCTTCGGCACCGTAGGTCGTGTAGACATCACTGGAATAACCGTCGAGACGCGCGTTCGGCGTGCGCTCACGAAGCGCATGCACCGCCCCGGTCAGGTCACGATTTACCCGGTCCGCATCGGGCATGGTGTAACGCTCGACGACGGTCGGGAATATCAACTGTAGCGAACGATCTTCATCGCTATGGGAAATGCGGTTTGGCATCGAACGATTTCAATAGCTTGGCCAATTGTACGTGACGCTACGGTAGCAAGGCACCGACGCAAACGAAAGTCCGCTATTGGGGCAGAGGAATGAAATCACTTTCGCCCGGCACAGGGACGAACCGTCCACCGGCCCAATCCTGCTTGGCCTGTTCGATACGATCCGGACGACTGGAAACGAAATTCCACCAAATATGCGGCTCGCCAGTTAGTGGCGTGCCGCCTAACAACATTAATTGCGCATCGCTTTTCGCAGCTATTTGACCAGCGTCATTTTCTCCCGCGATTACCATTTGTCCTGGTTCATATATCTTCCCGGCATACTCGACGTTGCCCTCGACCAGATAAAAACCGCGATCGGGATACTCATCCGGAAGGCTCAGGCTCGCACCGGAGTCCACCGACACATCCGCATAGAACATCGGCGAGAATGTTTTCACTGGCGAAACTGAACCGTAGGCGCTTCCTGCCAGCAAACGGATCGTCACACCGCCATCCTTTAAAAGCGGCAGGTCGAGGCGGGAATGGTTATGAAATTCAGGTTCGGTTTCCTCATCGGTGACCGGCAATGCAACCCAAGCCTGGATGCCATGTATAAATCGCTGACGCTTATGGAGATCGTCAGTCGCAGTGCGCTCGGAATGGACGATGCCACGGCCGGCGGTCATCCAGTTGATGTCTCCTGGGCGCACACTTTGAATTGACCCCAGGCTATCACGATGCACCATCTCGCCTCGGAACAGATAAGTAACGGTAGCGAGGCCGATATGAGGATGCGGGCGCACATCGATGCGTTGACCGGTCGCCAGGGTGAGTGGGCCCATATGATCGAAAAAAATAAAGGGTCCGATCATTTGCCGCCCCTTGGTAGGTAGCACGCGCCGAACGGTGAAATCGCCGAGGTCCGACTCACGGCCTTCGATGATTTCCACCATCTTAAACGGCCCCTATTCCGCTGCCTCGGTTTGGCGATTTAGAAACGCGGCTTCCATTTCACGACGCAGCTGCACTGCCTCAGCCTCCTCGTCGATTTCCACATCTTCCCAGCGTACGGTTTCGCCCTTGGCCAGCGCGCGCTTCAACGTCACCCCGTGGGAAAGGCCAATCGGCAGGTTTCCGGCCGCTACGCTATCGGCGGCGGGTTGAATGTTGCCCCAGACTGAAAATCCACCTTCGCCATCAAGGACCGAGCCTTTCGCCAAATCGGTTTTAGCAACTGCCGCTACATCGGCCTGAAATACGCTGGGACAACCGGTCGCCATTCCGTCGCGCGCGGCCCGTACCACCGAAAATCCAAGTTCCAGCCCGATAAGATGGAACGGTTTATACATCGATGCGTAACGCCCACCTTCCGAGGCAAGTCCGTACTCCTCGAAACAGGCAGCGGTGTAATCGTTAGGCGCCTCGATCACCACATAGACGCCCCAGCGAAGATTGTTTTCTACATCGGTACCGTCGGGCTCTTTCGACGAAATCACTTCCACTTGACCCTTGTGATCGAGGCAACCACCTTCCGCTGACGGTTTCAGAACCTCCTGCAATCGCGTTGCCGGGCACGGCGGAAAGGACAAGCCGTCCGGCGCCGGGCTGAGACCAGTGGCATTCGCCACCGCCGCCATTTCGATTGCCGATTTAGTTCCGTCTACGAAGGAGGTGAACATGCGGGGGTTCATTCCCGCTGCCGCTGCCCGATTGGGCGACAATCCGTAGTGGGTCCATACGGTATCGGGGTTCGCGTCGTGATCTCCGGGTACATATTTGGTCCCTTTGCCGGCCGCGACCACGGAAAACCCGCACGTGCGCGCCCAATCGACCAGTTCGCAAATCAACGCCGGCTGGTCGCCATAAGCGAGCGAATAGACGACCCCGGCTGCCGCCGCACGTTCGGCCAAGAGCGGGCCGATGAGCGCGTCCGCTTCGACGGTGACGTTGACCACATGGTGACCACCCTCGAAACTCGCCAATGCATGACGGATCGCCGCCTCGGGGTCGCCTGTCGCCTCGACCAACACGTCGATCTCGTCTGAGCCCGCCAGCGCCACAGCGTCGGTTACAAAGTTAACTTGCTCGATCGTGGTTTCGTCCCAGCCCACCCGTTGGCAGGCTTCGCGCGCACGAGACGGATCGAGCTCGGCGATCGCGCGAACTTCGACTTCGGGCATGCTCGGAACTTGAGACAGAAACATGCTGCCGAACTTACCGGCCCCGACCAGCCCCACGCGAATAGGATTTGGAACATTCATGCGCCGGACTATAGCGAGCATGCTTCGGTTCAACCAGCCACCAATCCGGGTTCAATCAATGCAATTCACTTCGCATATGCAAAAATTTTATTGCAATGCACAATTTTTCTATATAGTATTGAAAACACGTCGAAGATACATATATCCGCGTAAGATTTTGTGCAACGCACAAAAGGCGAAAGGAGCATACAGGAGCACCCCAATGAGCAATGTCATTTTGATAAATCTCATGTCGGCCGCATTGATGGCAGCAATCTTTTTCGTACTTCCGAAAAAGATGACACCTGCGGTACGGATTTTGAGCGCGTTCTCGGCTGGTTTCCTGGTGGTGACTCTCGTCCAATCCGGTGCAACGCTTTCGTAGGCTGGATGCGCTACAGCAGACTTCCTCCCCTAGCCGTCATAAACGGCATTCTACCTCCACAAAAAAGGGGACCCGGTATCGGGTCCCCTTCTTTTTTGGATTTCCGAGCGGATTAACTCAAATAATCCTTCTTCCATCGTTTGAAATCGTCGCCACGGGTGACCTGATTCAACAGATCCGACGAGGCTCCTTCCAACTCTTTCGGATCGGCACCTTCGCGCAGGGCTTTCAGCGTATCGTAGGCCGCCTTGATCGAGGCCATGATCGGCTTGTGACCTTGCAGAGCAAATCGAACACGTTGTCCCGCGAGGTAATCGAGGTCCCGCATTTCGTCCGGCGTACTCCCGAGCATGAGTGGAATCTTAACGGCGCTTGAAACCGCTTCCAGCTCATCACGGGTCGTGATGCCGGCCAAGAACATGCAATCGACACCAGCTTCTTCATAGGCCTTGGTCCGCGCCACCGCATCCTCGACACCATTGACCCCGGCCGCGCTCGACCGCCCGGCAACGACCAAACTCGGGTCCTGGCGCCCTTCAAGCGCGGCCTTCATTTTGCCAACGCCCTCTTCGATCGAGATCAACCGAGTGGTGCCGACGGTCCCAAACGCTTTCGGCAGTTCGGTGTCTTCGATGGTCAGCATGGCAACGCCCGCACTTTCGAGTTCTTCGACGGTACGTTTGACGTTAAGCGCATTGCCGTAGCCATGATCCGCATCGACGATCAACGGCAACTGACCTGCGCGATTAATGCGGTAGGCCTGGCCGGCGAATTCGCTAAGCGTGAGTACGATATCGTCCGGAGATCCGAGTACGGAGAGAGACCCCACCGAACCCGCAAACATGCCGGCTTCAAATCCGATATCCTCGGCCATGCGTGCCGACATTGCGTCGAAAACGGAGCCAGGGTGATAGCATTTATCACCTTCGAGATAAGCGCGGAACTTTTCGCGGCGATTGGTCCAATGCATGTGGAATCCCCCCTATGGATTTTTTGAATTGTTGCCTACGCTAATCAAGCCTCGGCACCAGCGCAAGTACCCGCCTCGGTCAGAGGATCTCCGAAATTTCGTTGAACGCGAACCGACGGCCACGAGGCCTCATGCCGGAAGGATCGCCATAGCCGATGTTGCAGAGGAAATTCGATTTGATCTCTGTTCCTGCGAAGAACTCCTTATCCAGCGCCTCATTATTAAAACCTGACATCGGCCCCACATCGAGGCCGAGCGCGCGGACCGCCAGCATAAAATAACCGCCCTGCAGCGAGCCGTTGCGAAAGGCGAAAGTTTCAGCAGCTGCCGCATTGTCGGCGAACCGGGCGCCACCGCCTTCGCGCCCCGATAACTCGTCGAATGTTTCGTGGAAAGCAAGGTCATGGCCGATGATCGCGGTCGCCGGGGCCGTCATGGTTTTCTCCACGTTCCCCTCGTTCAAGCAGGGAATCAAACGCTTCTTGGCTTCGTCGCTTTTGACGTAGAGCACTCGGACCGGCTGCGCGTTATTGGCAGTCGGCGCCATGATGAACACATCGTGGAGCTGATGCAGCAATTCGTCGGAAACCGGCGCATCGGTCCAGGCACGCAACGACCGTGCCTCGCGGAATAGAAGGTCGAGGCCGTTATCGTCCAAACTTGAAACTCGTTGCTTAAGTGCCGCTGCCGCTTCGGCAGCGAATTGTTGATCTTCTGACATATCGCCGGGCTCCTATTGAAAAACTCCAAAATCGATGCCGAGCAATATAGATCGACCGGTCAAGCGTTCAAATCGATCCTCAGATTTAAACTCACATCTACCTCGGCCCGCGTGCCGGGCGGCATCACGGTAGTGGATTCCCGCTCCTCGATCACTGCCGGGCCGTCAATCACGTCGCCTTCGACCAAGGCATAACGATCGTAGACGTCACATGGCGCAAAACCCGTTTCGGCAAAGTAGACCTCACGCTGACCTTTTAATTTATTCCCGTCGGCCGGTCGCTGGCCCCGGAAATTAAGCGCGATATTGGGAACCGGTGCGGTGGCTGACAGACGCCAGCTCATGGTCTCAATCGGGACGTCGGTTACCGCACGCTCGAACAGGGTTCGATAGCTATCGAAAAATCCGGCGCGCAAGTCCTTGGTGTGGGCATCGGCGAGTTTTCCGGTTGGAACGGGGACCGAAATTTCGAATCCCTGACCCACATGACGCATGTCGGCTTTGCGTTCGAAAGCTATTTCCGATTTCTTCGCGCCGGCTTCGACCAGAAGCGACGTCGCCTCCGCCTCCATGTCATCGAACAATCCATTGAGATGATCCCAATCGATTTGCTCCAGCCGCGCGACATAGCTGCGGACGTAATCGACAGCAGGCGCCGCAACAAGGAAACCAAGGGCGGACGTTACGCCAGCACCCAACGGAACGATCACATGGTCCAGCTTCAAAAGTCGCGCCATGTGGCAGGCATGGACAGGCCCCGCGCCGCCAAAAGCGATCATGTCGTATCGGCGCGGATCGCGGCCTTTTTCGGCGAGATGCATACGCGTCGCCGCGGCCATGTTTTCGTTCACCACATTGTGGATGCCAACCGCCGCTTCCAGCACACTGAGTCCAAGCGGTTTCGCCACTTTTTCCTCGATCGCCCTTTCGACCTCGGTCAAATCCAGTGCCATCTCGCCGCCCAGGAAATAATCCGGATTTAGATATCCGAGGAACAGATCCGCATCGGTGACGGCCGGCTCCGCGCCGCCCTGGCCATAGCACACAGGCCCCGGTTGGGAACCGGCACTACGAGGTCCCACTTTCAAAAGTCCCATCTGGTCGACCGCGGCGAGGCTGCCACCTCCCGCACCAATTTCGATCATGTCGACCACCGAAACTTTAAGCGGCAAGCCCGATCCTTTGGCGAAGCGGCGCACGCGCCCGGCCTCGAAATCATGCTTGCGGTCGGGCCGACCTCCATCGATCAAACACATTTTGGCGGTGGTCCCGCCCATATCGTAAGAGATCAGATTTTCCGTATCGGTCAGGGTGCTGTAATAGGATGCGGCCATCGCACCCGCTGCGGGACCGGATTCGATCAAACGGATCGGATAGGCTTCCGCATCCCTCACCGTGGTGATGCCACCGCCGGACAGCATGACATAGAGCGTCCCGTCATGCCCGGCGTCGCTCAATTTACCCGCCAGCCGTTCGAGATAGCTCTGCATCAGCGGCTGCACATAGGCATTCGCACACGCAGTGCTGGTCCGTTCGAATTCGCGAATTTCCGGGGCCACCTCGGACGAAATCGTTACCGGCAAATCGCCATACAGATCGGCAACGATTCTTTTCGCCGCCCGTTCATGATCAGGATTGCGATAGGCGTGCATGAACGAGATGGCGAGTGCTTCGACGTTCTCGTCCTGGACCAAACTATCGAGCGCGGACCGGAATCCGGCCTCATCGAAATCCAACAGCACTTCGCCATCCGGCGAAACCCGCTCGGCAACGGTTTTCCGCAGGTGGCGCGGGACCAACGACGGCGGCGCCTCGATGAAGAGATCGTAAAGGTCGTAACGAATTTCCTTACCCATCTCGAGCGCGTCGCGGTGCCCCTCGGTACTGATCAGCCCGACTTTTGCGCCGGTGCGCTCGATAATGGTGTTGGTTATCAAGGTCGTGCCATGGACGAGATTGTCCACATCCTTCGGATCGGTCTCGGACTCCGACAGCAGACGCGCCACCCCTTCCATGATCGCAGCGCTCGGGTCTTCAGGGGTCGTTAGCTGCTTGCCCGTGAAAATCTGATCGCGCCCCTCATCGACGAGCACGAAGTCGGTAAAGGTGCCGCCAACGTCGACACCGATGCGCACGCGTCCTGCCATCAGCTCAATCCGTAATCCCGCTTGGCGGCTTCCGCCGAGATATAGCCATTCTCGATGTCGTCGCGCACTTGATCTCGATCACGCTTGGCCGGATCGCCATATCCGCCGCCGCCCGCATAACTCATTTGAAGCCGAATGCCCGGAGCGATCGTGGTGCGCGATTTTTGGTGCGGTATCGTTCCGTCGCTAAAACTGATGCGGCTTGTTCCGCCTTCGAGGCCGCCGAGAATACCCGTCGCCGGATGGCGCCAACGATCCGACAATAGCGAGAGTTGCAACGGCTCCTCGGCCCGCGATTCGATTTCGCAATCCTGACCGAGGCCGCCGCGGTAAGTTCCGGCGCCTCCGGAATCTTCCCGGAATTCCTTTTTCCAAACGATCAGCGGCGCCACGCTTTCGAAAGCCTCGATGCTGCCAGCGCCCGAGTTCGTCGGGAACGCAGTGGTCGAAAGACCGTCCTTTTCAGGGCATGCGCCCATGCCGCCGCTGGCAAACAGAATTTGCGTGAATCGATTGCCCTTCGGGCTAACACCACTGAAGACCGCCCGCATGGTCGGCGCGCTACCGCTGTCGGCGATCACTTTGTCCGGCACTGCCTGGGCCAAGGCCGCATAAATTACGCCGGCGAGCATGTGGCCCGTCAGTTGGCGCGCGTTGCAAGGCGCCGGATATGTGGGATTTAGGATCGACCCCTCGGGCGCGACCACCTGGATCGGCCGGTAGGACCCTTCGTTCCTCGGCGTCAACGGATCGAGCGCACATTTTACCGGATATGCCGAATAGGCGTGCGTATAGTTCATCACCGTATTCAGGCCGCGATTGATCTGTTTCGACGTGCCTTCATAGTCGATCTTAAGGTCGCTGCCCTTAACCGTGACGGTGCATTCGAGGTGGGTCTCATCCTCGTCGAAGCCGTCCGCATCGAGGGTCGCGTGATACGCTCCATCGGGGACTTCCTCAATAGCATTCCGCATCGCTGTTTCGGCTCGGCCCTGTAAGGCCGTCGAGAGGCGCGATAAGTCGTCGAGCTCCGAATCATCGAGGAACTCAATTAACCGCCGCCCACACACCCGATTGGCGGTAACCTGCGCGTTGAGGTCGCCCAGCACCTGTTCGGGCAAACGCACATTGCCGAGGATCATTTCCTCCACATCCTGGTTGGGCTCGCCTTCGATCAGGAACTTGATTGGCGGTATGCGGAGACCTTCCTCGTATAGCTCGCGGCAGTCTGCCGACCATAGCGACCCACCGATATCCGGTGAGTGCGCAATCGAGCCGGAAAAACCCACCAGCTTTCCACCCCGGAAAACCGGCATCGCCATTGTGATGTCCGGTAAATGACCAGTCGCCAGCCATGGATCGTTGGTGATGACGCAATCGCCGGGCTTCCAAGTCTCCGGCGGAAACTTGGCAAGGAAATGCTTCAGCGTGATCGGCAGGATGCCCGCAAAGGACGGGATACCTCCGGTATTCTCGCTGAGAGAGTCCCCGTTTACATCCATCAAAACAGTGCCGAAATCGTTCGACTCGCGAACGATGGTCGAAAAAGATGTCCTGAGCAGTGCCGCCGCCGATTCATCGGCAATCGAGATCAGCCGGCTCCAGAATATTTCGAGCGTTACCGGATCGAAGTCACCGTCTGCACTTTGAGGCCCTCCCGTCGCCATAGGTCAAGCCGCCTTCTTCTGGCCGACTTCGGGCGCGACCTTGTCCATGAACAGCCGAATACTATTCTCGACCACCTCATGAGGCGCTGACCCGAGACGGAATTGCAGGATCAGTCCGCCGACGCCAACCGCATCGATTTCCGCAATCTGCTCGGCCACCGTCGCCGGCGACCCGCAGAGCAGACTGTGTTTTGTGACATTCCGCGCAGCGGTCTTTTTCGGCGCGGCGCCGGTCTCGATACTTTTATCGAGGGTCAATCCGCGCGATTCATAAACCTGCTTCCGCATCGCCATACGGTGGTCCCGCTGGCCTTCGAAGAAGGGTATGCCAATCCGCTCCGCCTCGTCGTCGGTATCGGCGACAAATATGTTTTTCCAAATCCACGTTTGGTCGACGCACTTCTGTATATGTGCTTCGTCGAAACCTGCCTCCGCCATAGTCGCCCGATAGGCGTCCATGCGTTGCTGAATGATATCGACGGATTGGACATTCATTAAAAAAGGCTTCCCTTCGCGCGCTTGGCCCAGCATCGACTCTTCGCCGGCACAGGCGCGGATCATAAACGGATGCGGGTCGGAGTAAACCTTTGGCCGTAGCACCGGCAACCAGATATCCCAATATTTGCCCTTATGTTCGTAGTCCTCGGTCGTCCACGCTTTGACCATGATTTCTTCGGCCTCGAGCAAGCGCTCATAGGCCTCGTCCGGATCGATGCCGAACCCGAGATAGTCATAAATATTGTAAGCGGTGCCGCGACCGAGACCGACGATCAAGCGGCCCTTGCTGAGATTGTCGATCATGGACAGCTGCTCAGCGAGCCGGATCGGGTGATGGAGCGACATTTGCGCTACGGCAAACCCAATTTTGATTTGCTTGGTCGCGGCCGCAATGGCGGCGGCGAAGCTTATGGGATCAACATAGGCGCAGTTACCGTCGAAATGATGTTCTGCGAGCCATACCGAATCCATACCAAGCTCGTCACACAGCTTAGCCTCCGCCATAGTCTCGTCGATGACGCGCTCGTCGTCGGCTGGATCGGGACATTGCGGAAACAGAAAGTTGCTGAATTTCATAGTTTCGCTCCTGTGATGGCTTCAGGCTTTGCTTCGGATTCACCTTTGGCCGTCGCCGTGAGAAATCTTGTCTTACCTTTTTGAATATGCGCTGCCAATGCCCCACCGGCACGTTCCGGATCACGGGCAACGAGCGCAGCGAGAATTTGCCGATGCTCTCGATCGGATTCGGCGAACCCAACGGACAGACTTTGCCGCCGATAAAGATGAAGTTCCTTGGAAAGCCCATCGCAAATCGAACGAAGCCGGGTGTTGTCCGCAAACTCGATTATCCGATCGTGAAATTCACGATTGAGTTCGTAATAACTCTCGAAATCTGCTTTTGCAGCAGCGTTCGTCATGCGCTCGACCATTTCAGACAGGACGTCGATCTGGTCGTCCGTAATGCGCAACGCAAGCGTTTCGCCCGCAAGACGCATCAAAGACGCGCGCAAATCATAGACGTCGATGGCGTCTTTCTCTGTTACCTCGCGCACGAAACAACCGCGATTGACGATAAATTGCAGTAAACCCATTTCGGCTAGCGCTCGGCAGGCCTCCCTTATCGGACCACGACTGATACCGAGTTCGGCAGCCAGGGAATTTTCGTTGATACGGGCGCCGGGTCGAAGCACGCCACTCACTATTCGTTGCTCGATCTCCTCTTGCGCCACGCTCGCCAGGGATCGCGGCTTAACCAATCTTAATTTTGCTTTCGCTTGCATAAATAGTGAAACCGCTCAGACAGTGGACGAAAATTGACTGGTGAGGACACCGTCATCGGAACGTCAATTATTGTCAACAATTTTATTTATATGACTGTGTTTACGATATAATTTTCGACTTTTTCGATGGCATCACTAAGCAAATCGTCGTCTCTCGGCGCCCCATTGCGGAAAAATTCCGATCCGCGTAAATTCGCCGCGCACGTCAAAGAAAATCAAAAATTACGCTTTGCATTCAACGCTATCTTTGATTGAGGCCAGCGTTTGCCAGGAGGAAAATCCGACGCCATGTCCGAATCCGACAATATTATCGTCGATACAACCGCCAAGATTCTA
>DLVK01000495.1:6137-7041 GCA_003444235.1 Rhodospirillaceae bacterium | reverse complement strand
CTCACGACTTCAACCTTGGCAAGGTTGCGCTCTACCCCTGAGCTACGCCCGCATCGAAGTCAGCGGATAATACGGAAGGCGACGCGGTTTGCAAGCGCTAGGTCGCTGGTTTAAGAAACCCGCCATGTCCGTAGCCCACCCTCACACATCCGACAGCCTATTCGACCGGTTTCGCGAATTGGGAATCGAGTTCGAAATCCACAGCCACGCGGCGGTTTTTACCGTTGAGGAATCGAAATTTCTGCGTGGCACGCTGCCTGGCGCCCACACCAAGAATTTATTTTTGCGGGATAAAAAGAAACGTTTTTGGCTGTTAACCGCGCTCGAAAGCCAGACTGTCGACCTCAAGGCCCTTCGTCGCCATCTTGGCGCAAAGGGTAGTCTCTCCTTCGGCAGCCCGGAAATGTTGGCAGACAATCTGGGTGTGACGCCAGGTTCGGTAACGCCCTTTGCAGTCATCAACGACACCGATGGGCACGTCACTATGTTGCTCGACAGGACGTTACTGGACATGGACCCGGTCAATGCGCATCCGCTTCGCAATGACATGACAGTTGCCGTCGCGCCGGTTGATCTGGTTCGGTTTCTAGAACACCATGATCACAAACCGGAAATTATCGACCTCGGTCTCTTGGCTCAGCCCGATTGACTTCAACGAGCGCCCGGCCTAACTGTTGCCCCAGAGGTCAAGACGTGCCGCAACGGGGCTAAAAGCCGTCATCGACCGACCTCGACTGTGAAAGTGAGGCTCATGCAAGACGGAATCGCCAACGATCAGCCGACGGTCGGCAACCTCGCCGGCGACCCAAGCGCGATCAAAGAAAGTTCGACGGCGGAATTCGCCGACGACGTCATCGTCGCCAGTCGCGAAACGCCGGTGATAGTCGATTTTTGGGCCGAATGG
>DLVK01000495.1:0-5845 GCA_003444235.1 Rhodospirillaceae bacterium | reverse complement strand
ATAGTCGATTTTTGGGCCGAATGGTGCGGACCCTGCAAGCAACTGGGGCCGATTATCGAGAAAGTCGTGCAGGAAATGGGGGGCGCGGTCAAACTCGTTAAACTCGATATCGAGAAAAACCCCGAAGTCGCACAGCAATTGCAGGTTCAGTCCATTCCCGCGGTTTTCGCATTCGTCAACGGCCGTCCGGTCGACGGGTTCGTTGGTGCACAACCGGAAAGTCAAATTCGGAGCTTCGTCGATCGAGTCATTAAAACCGCAGGCGGCGCAGCTGGCCCCTCGCCTCTCGAACAAGCGCTTGAGCAAGCCGCCCAACTGGTCGAATCCGGAGACCTGCAAAATGCCGGCGCCCTCTATAGCCAAATTTTGCAACAGCAGCCGGACAATGTTTCGGCCATTGCCGGTCTGGCAAAATGCCTTTCCAGTGCCGGACAGACCGATGCGGCGAAGCAATTGCTCGATGACGTTCCACAGGAAAAACAAAACGATGCCGAAATAAGCGCGGTAAGGGCCGGGCTCGAACTTGCGGACGAAGCGGCAGAGGCCATTGCACAATCCGATACATTGCAGGCCGCAGTCGACAGCAATCCCAGCGACCATCAGGCACGCTTCGATTTGGCGCTCGCTCTCTATGCCCTAGGCCAAGGTGAGGCAGCGGTAGAGCATCTGCTGACGATCGTTAAAAAAGAGCGCTCGTGGAACGACGACGCGGCGCGCAAGCAATTGGTCAAAATTTTCGAAGCATTGGGAAGCGAACACCCTGCGACTGCCGAGGGTCGCCAACAACTTTCCTCTATTCTGTTCTCATGAGTGTCTTCGACCCCACTTTCGAAGACCTAAGTGAATCGATACCGATTTTCCCTCTGCCGGGCGTTCTGTTGCTGCCGGGCGGGTTTCTGCCTTTGAACATTTTTGAACCGCGATACCTGAACATGACGTCCGATGCGCTGGGCGGAGGCCGTATGATCGGCATGATTCAGCCGCAACCGGACGGTGATCTCACGGGTGACCCTGCAGTCTATCGAACCGGCTGTGCGGGACGGATTGTCAGCTTCGAAGAAACCGATGACGGCCGGTATTTGATCACACTGAAAGGCGTTGCGCGTTTCGATGTGACCCGCGAATTGGCGCAAAAAGACGGCTACCGTCTCGTCGAGCCCGATTGGTCTCCCTACGTTCGGGATCTGGATGATGCCGATGACGCCATTCCGGACCGCAACAGTTTTTTGCAATCGCTAAAAAAATATTTCGAGTTGAACCGAATGGACGCCAATTGGAACGCTATCCAAGAAGCACCTTGCGACCGGCTGGTTACTTCAGTTGCAATGATCTGTCCTTTTGAGCCATCGGAAAAACAAGCGCTGCTGGAGGCAGCGACAGTCCCAGAACGGATCGAGGTACTCACAACCTTGGTCGAAATGGCAGTGATGGGTATCAGCGACGCCAATGCCGGTAGGCAATAAGCGAATTGGTATGCGCTAATATAAGGGCTTATAGTTTATTAGATTGATTGCCTAAGCTAATAGGTCGGTAAATTTCGTTTAATTGAGGTTTTGATGTCCGATAACACCGCTGCTGTGGATCCAAAATTGCTTGAGATACTGGTTTGCCCGATTACCAAAGGGCCGCTTACGTATGATCAGGAAAACCAAGAGCTGATCAGCGAACAAGCCAAACTCGCTTATCCCATCCGCGACGGCATTCCTATTATGCTTGCGGACGAAGCACGCTCGCTCGACTGAGAGACGATTAGAGCGCACGGATACGCCGCTGCGTGAATAAAAAGGACATAAATCATGTCCAACGACACCGATCATTGGCCCGTCGAGATCCGGCTTAACAAGGCCGAAAGTCAGCTGGAAATCGATTTTGAAGACGGCAGCTGTTTCGCGCTTCCGGCAGAGTTGCTCCGCGTCGAAAGCCCATCCGCAGAGGTAAAAGGCCATCATCCCGACGAGAGAAAAATCATCTTCGGGCGCAAGCATGTGGGCATTTTAGGTATTGAAGCCGTCGGCAATTATGCGATCAGAATCAGTTTTGACGATCTTCACGACACCGGTATTTACACATGGGAAAATTTATATCGGCTCGGCCGCGACCAAACCGATATTTGGTGCCAATATTTGAGTGATCTGGAAGAACGTGGCTTAAGCCGCGACCCCTAAGCCAGCCTCAATTTTAGGGCTGCTATAAACTCTTGCCTCTCACCAAGCGCGGCAACTCGCCGACATGACCCATGGCATGCCGCATGAGGAATTTCTTTATCGGCGGCAGGCGGTCGACCATGGCGAGGCCTAAATCCCTCGCTACGCGCACCGGCGGAATATCGTTGGAGAACAACCGGTTCAATCCGTCGGTCACCGCTGTCAGTACCATATTGTCGAACCGCCGCCAGCGCTCGTAGCGACCAAGTACACTGGCAGCACCTATATCAAGACCGAGACGAGCCGCATCGACGAATAGCTCCGCGAGTGCGGCCGCATCGCGTAATCCCAAATTCAATCCTTGTCCTGCGATTGGGTGAATAGCGTGCGCCGCATCGCCCAACAACACCAGCCGCTGATCCGTATAGCGGGACGCATGCAATACCCCCAGCGGGAAACCGAACCGTGGCCCCGCCAGCTCGATTTCACCCAGCCAGCGCCCGAATCTCTGGCCGAGTTCCTGCAGAAATGCGTCGTCGTCGAGAGCGAGATATCGATCGGCCAAATCGATTCTCTCGGTCCAGACCACGTTGCTCCGATTTTCGGTCATCGGAAGCATGGCGAACGGACCGCTTGGCATGAACAACTCCACCGCCGTTCCCGCATGGTCACGTTCATGGCGAACCGTACAAACGATGGATTTTTGCCGATACATCGCAACTGTTGTTTGGATACCAGCGTCTTGGCGAATTTGCGACCCGCGCCCATCCGCGGCAACCAAAACAGACCCATCAAACTGTTGCCCGGTTTCGGTAAATACCGAAACGCCGAATGGCTCCCGTTCCACAGACACCACAGTGGCCGGCCGTACCAGTTCCAAATTCTCGCTTTCGCCAGCTGCGTCTTGCAGCGCTTTGCGGATGGCTCTGTTTTCGATGATATAGCCGAACGGATCGTCGCCTACATCCCCGTGATCGTAATGCAGAAATAGCGGCGAGATACCGCGCAACGGGTGTCCATCCGCGACACGGATATCCCAAATCGGAGAGGCGTCGGATTCTAGGTTTGACCAAAGACCAATGCCCTTGAGGATATTGGCCGAGCCGTGAGCAATTGCGGAAGCGCGGCCATCATAATCGCTGGCGGTTTCCGTCTCGGGCGCGAGGCTGTCGATAACCAGGGTCCTGAGACCGCCTGCGCTCAGCGCAAGCCCGAGGGACATGCCGGCCATACCGCCGCCGACAATGATGACATCCTTCCTGGATTTTGCCGATTCGCTCATAGAGCAAACCTCGCGCGGATCGCAAACGGAGTCCAGCGCACAAAACGACACATCTATGCAACACGCTGTGCATATTTTTTAATCATGTGTAGCCGGGGTGTTTATTATTTAATCAATACCTACCTTGCTCCGGCGATCTGCGCGCCCGGATTATCCGTTTAAGTTATTATTTTTATTATATGATTCTACTCTTTCCGCAGTTCGGCACGGTATTTGAGTTAACGGGTTGGTTAGATGCCATTCGGCATTACTACCCGTTCAAAAAAGCCTAAGAAAGGATAGGTGAGATGAAATTAGTCATGGGGATCATCAAGCCCTTTAAGCTTGATGAGGTGCGCGAAGCCCTGACAGCTCTCGGTATCGAGGGAATGACCGTCAGCGAAGTCAAAGGCTTCGGGAGACAGAAAGGTCAAACCGAAGTTTATCGCGGCGCCGAATATGCCGTGAACTTCCTGCCAAAAATCAAAATCGAGGTGGCGTGCGACGACGATAAAACCGACAGCGTCGTCGAAGCGATCCAGTCCGCCGCCAACACCGGCAAGATCGGAGACGGGAAAATTTTTGTTTCCGATCTTAGCAAGACGGTACGAATCCGCACCGGCGAAACTGACGCCGACGCGTTGTAAGTGGAGAATGGACAATGAAATTTATCTCAACTCTCATGCGTCCGCTGGCCTTGGCGGCGCTTTTCACCGGCGGGCTGACAATGCCCGCTTGGGCCGCAGACAAGCTGAATAGCGGCGATACCGCCTGGATGCTCACTTCGACCGCGTTGGTATTGTTGATGACCATTCCCGGCGTCGCACTTTTTTATGGCGGCATGGTGCGCAAGAAAGGCGTGCTGGCTGTCACCATGCAAAGCTTTGCAACCACCTGCCTGATTACTCTGGTCTGGTTCGCTGTCGGCTATAGCCTGGCCTTCGGGGCCGGAAATGATTATGTCGGCGATTTGAGCGCTGCGTTCTTCGCAGGCATCACTAAAGATGCCCTTAGCGGCACTTTCCCGACCTCGGTATTCGCGATTTTCCAACTGACGTTCGCGATAATTACCGCAGCCCTGATCACAGGCGCGGTCGCCGACCGGATGAAGTTCGGCCCATTGCTGATCTTTTTGGCGCTATGGTCGATCCTGGTTTATTCGCCGGTGACCCATTGGGTTTGGGGTGGCGGTTTCCTGTCAAAGGACGGCGTGCTCGATTTCGCCGGAGGAACCGTGGTCCATATTAACTGCGGGATTGCGGGCCTTGTGGCCTGTCTCGTCCTCGGCAAACGGACCGGCTTCGGCACGGAAAACATGGCACCGCATAATTTGACGCTGAGCATTATCGGCGCTTCTTTACTGTGGGTTGGCTGGTTTGGCTTCAACGCCGGCTCTGCCGTCGCGGCAGACGGCGCGGCCGGCATGGCTATGGCCGTGACCCAGATCGCTACCGCCACAGCAGCTTTGGCCTGGATGATCTGCGAATGGATCACCCTCGGCAAACCCAGCGTGCTTGGCATTGTTTCCGGCGCTGTTGCCGGCTTGGTCGCCATCACGCCCGCGTCCGGTTTTGTCGATCCTATGGGCTCTTTCTGGATCGGCCTTGCCTCCGGTGTAATCTGCTGGTGGACCTCGACCAAGCTCAAATACATCCTTGGCTACGACGATTCGCTGGATGTCTTCGGAATTCACGGTGTCGGCGGTATCGTTGGCGCGATTCTGACAGGAGTCTTCGCTGTCGAAGCTATCGGCGGCACCAAAGGTGCGCTCGAAGGCAATATCGGCCAAATCTGGATTCAGTTCGAAGGCATTTTGGCCACCATCGTCTGGTGCGCCGTCATAACCTTCGTATTGCTGAAAATCCTCGATGTCACGATGGGTATTCGCGTGAGCGAGGAAGAGGAGCGAGAAGGGCTCGATACGCATTTGCACGGAGAAAGCGTCCAATAAGACATCCCTGACACAACGCAAATATTAAGGGGGAGCCTCGGCTCCCCTCTTTTTTTACCAAACAAAAATTAAAATTAAATGCTTTGTCTTTGAGTGAATCGCAGGCTCTTACTTTTTATTTTATTTCCCTATTCTTTAAATATTGCCTATATTTATTTGCTATATCTACTGAGCATTATTGGCGAAAAAATGCAAAATCCGGCCTTCGAACAACTCGCGACCTATCCATTTTGGCGTTTAGCTAAGTTATTGGAAAATGTACCAAAAGCAGATGGGTTGGAAGAAATCGCACTACAAATTGGTGAGCCAAAAATTCCACCGCCAAATTTCGTCGCCGAAACCATCGCCGAAAACGCCGAAAAATGGGCCAACTATCCCCCTCACCCGGGGACCGATACCTATCGCGCAGCTTGCGCTGGCTGGCTGACCCGGCGCTACGGACTGCCCGACGGCATGATCGGTGGCGAAACACATGTCTTGCCTTGTGCG
>DLVK01000160.1:0-11078 GCA_003444235.1 Rhodospirillaceae bacterium | reverse complement strand
GGCGCTTGCCCTCGGTGTCGATCCTGAGATGTTCCGATAAATCGGGTGCCGTCCGAAACGCCCATGCCTTCTTGCCGACTGAAACCAAATGTACCCCACGATTCGAGTAGAACCCCTTCAGCTCGTCGAGCAAATCTTCGAGATCGCTCCCTTCCGGCAAGCGACCTTTCAACACCCTTTCGGAAATTGGATCAGCGGATGCAAACAGAATTGCTTCAAGTATTCGAAGTTGCTGAAATCGATCGATCGTCATCAGGCTGCCACCGTTTTCGGCCCAGCTTTCAGGAAAAGCGGGGCAAAGGGTTTTGATTGGCGAAGCGAAGCCTCACCTGCCTTGACCATTTCCAGTGACGCGGCAAATGTCGCAGCCACCGCAGACCGCCGCACAATGCCCTTGCCGATGCCCGGCGGCAGGAAATTCTCCAAAGTGGTCCAGTCCGGCACGTCACCGATGAGCTGGCGCAGCCAGCCAAGCGCCTTCTCGGTCGAATACAACTGGGTCGGGTCGATACGAAGCGCGGTAATATTTTCGCGCTCGCGGAACGCACCATAGGCACGCAACAGATCAAACAACGTCACTTCGAAAACCGAAGTTCTGACGATTTCCAGTGGCTCCGGATCACCGCGACGGAAAAATTCTCGATCCAACTGGGGACGCTCGAGCAACGTTTTTCCGGTATTACGCATCGCTTCCAGACGCTGCAATTGGAATGCAAGCCGAGCTGCCATTTCCGCCGCGCTCAGTTCACCTTCCTCATCTTTAACCGAAGGCAGCAACAAGCGCGATTTGAGATAGGCAAGCCACGCTGCCATCACTAAATAATCGGCAGCAATTTCCAGCCTCAAATCCTGGGCCCGCTCGATAAAATCGAGATATTGGTCGGCCAATTGCAAAATTGAAATTTTGGTGAGGTCTACTTTCTGCTCCCTCGACAAAGTGAGCAGCAAGTCGATCGGACCTTCATAACCATCGAGATTCAGAACCAAAGCATCGCCCGACCGGGACTGCCTCTGGTCGCCACTATCTTCCTGAAATTCCAAGTCCGTCATTCGAGCTCGTTCATTTAAGTCCGGTCAGTACCAAAATCCATTCCCGCAAAAACGCGACCGGCTCGCCGACCAAAATTCCGAAGATATTAAAATCGCCTCCGGTTTCTCGCGCCAGCATTGGCGCAATGATCAGCAACCCAACCAATATCAGCAGTCCGAACCGCTCCAAACCCGCAAGCCAACTCGACATCGGTTCCGGCAAAAGCGACACCAAAATCCGACCGCCATCTAAGGGTGGAAGCGGTAGCATGTTGAAGACGGCAAGGACAAGATTCAGCCACAGACAGTTTATAAGGTTGAAATACAACCATTTTCCGACGTCTGGAGGCATGAATTTAACCGTATGCAGCAACAGTGCCGCCAAAAATGCCAAGATAAGATTCGCGGCCGGCCCCGCAGCAGCGATCAACATCATGTCACGTCTTGGATTTGGCAATGCGCCGAAGCGGACCGGCACCGGTTTTGCCCAGCCGAACAGAAATGGAGCCTGAGTAAAAATCAAAATTCCGGGCAGGATTATAGTGCCGACTAAATCGATATGACGGAACGGATTGATACTCACCCGCCCTAACATATAGGCGGTATTGTCACCGAGGCGCCAAGCGGCCCAACCATGCGCGGCTTCATGCAGCGTTATAGCCAGCAACACCGGCAACACCCAGACCGATGCTGTTTGAAGAATATTTCCCAGATCCGCCATGCGTCACCTGGCCATCAATGTCGCGAATTTATTCAGCAAGTCGTCACGGTCCACCGGAGCTCCCGCTGTTTGGGACAACGCCAACAACGCACGCTCCAATCGACCGATCGCAACATCGTCTAGCGCACCTACACCGTCGGCTACCGCCACCATTTCATCGAAATCCCCGCTGCAATGAAGCGCCACATCGCAACCGGCCGCCAACGAACGACGTGCTCGATCATCGAAATCGCCGCCCAGCGCCTTCATGCCGAGGTCATCGCTCATTAGCAATCCGTCGAACCCGATATGGTTTCGAATAACGTCCGTGATTACCGTCGAGGATTGAGTGGCCGGGTTTACGTCGTCAAAAGCGGAATACACGATATGAGCGGTCATGGCCGCTGGCATATCGGCTAGTAACCGGAAAGAGTCGAAATCGCTCGCTTCAAGCTCTTCACGAGAAGCATCCACCACCGGCAGTTCCAAATGGCTATCTGCAGTTGCTCTCCCATGACCCGGCACATGTTTAACCACCGGCATCACGCCCGCTGCCAAATGCCCTTCGCATACCGCGCGCGCCAATGCGGCCACTTCCTTGGCTTCGTTGGAGAATGCCCGGTCGCCAATGATCTCATGTGTATCGGGCCAAGCGAGATCGGCTACCGGCGTGCAATTCACGTTTATGCCGAGCATCGCCAAATCCAACGCCTGTATTTCCGCATTCAAGCGCGCTGCCGTTAACGCCTGTTTCCTGTTTTCCTGAAATCGATCCCCGAACACCTTGGCGGGCAGAGTGTCACGCCAATGAGGAGGCCCTAACCTAGCGACGCGACCGCCTTCTTGGTCGATCAGGATCAACGGCGTCGCATAGGCTACGACATCGGCGAATTCACTGGTCAGCGCACGCACCTGATCGGGCGTTTCGATATTTCGCGCGAAAAGGATCAGGCCAAGTGGATTGCAGCCACCAAAGAACGCGCGCTCCGCCGAAGTCAGTTCGAGCCCCGCACAGCCAAAAATAACCGCGTTGGGGGCCGTCTTTTGGTCGGTACCGCTAGCGGGGGGTGACAACGATGCAGCCCTGACCGCGCTCTTTCAGCGCGTTACAGATATCCGCTGTGGTGGCTCGGTCGGGTAACGGCCCCGCCTGAACACGGAAATAGACCGTACCGCGAACCACGGCGCGTGCCACATTGAGGCTCAACTTGCCAAGCAAATCTGGATGCTTGCGCTTCAAAGCGCTCCAGGCCTGCTTTGCCTTGGATCGGGTCGATAGCGCGCCGGTCTGAATCATGTAAGAGCCCTTGGGCGGTGGCGTCGTCGCCTTTTTCCGTTTCGGCTTAGCTGCAGCGACTTGCTTGGTAGGATCGATCGGAGTCAGCTTCGTCGGCGATTTTTTGTCCTTCGGCTGGACCGGCGGTCGCACCAGCGGCGCTTGCACCTTTTTTGCCGGCTTCGCGGCTTTGGTCGTCTCGGGCGTCGTTTTGGGTGTCTTTTTCGGGGGCTTCGGCGGATTAGGAGCGCCGAGCACCGGACGCAGAGGTTTTTCCGGTGGCGGCAAAATTCGCTCCACATTGCGGTCACGTTTTGTGCCTTCGACCGGATTGAAAACAGTCTTCTCTTGATGCGCCACGGTTACACCACCCGGGTTCGGCGGTGGCACTTTGATTGGCCCATTTAGCTTCAACAAAGGCGCGGCCTCTTCACTGCCGGCGCGCACACCGGCCGAATAGGCGTACCAAAGCAAACCACCAAAGGCGAGCAACACAAAAAACAGAATAATGATCGGCAACATCCCGAAGTGCCGGCGCACGGGCGGCGCGTCTTCGACTTCAGCGTCAATTTCGGCCAGTTCACGTTCGAGTGGATCGATCTCGGCGACCATCAACGCATCTCCTCAACAGGCTCGATTCCGAAAACTTCGAGTCCGCTCGCGATAACGATTTGCAGTGCGCGAACCAATGCAAATCTTGCCGTCGTTAACTCCGGATCCTCCTCGACGATAAAGCGCAATGAGGGCTCCTCTTTGCCGCGGGTCCAATGGCTGTGAAACGCAGACGCAAGATCGAACAAATAGAAGGCGATACGATGCGGTTCGTGCGCTTCAGCGGCCGCTTCGACCATGCGCGGCCAGCCCGCCATCAATTTAATGAGACCAATCTCGGTCTCTTCCGTCAAGCGTTCGAAATTCGCACTTTCGAGAGCTGCCGATTCGATATCGAGGTCGGGCATCTGGCTTGCGATCATACGCCTCACGGAATTGCACCTGGCATGAGCGTATTGCACATACCAGACCGGATTATCACGCGACTGTTCGGTTACTGCAGTCAGGTCGAAATCAAGCGGGGCATCGTTCTTTCGGGTCAGCATGATAAAGCGGACGATATCTTTTCCGACTTCGTCGACGAGATCACGCAACGTGACAAAGGTGCCAGCCCTCTTCGACATTTTCACCGGCTGACCGTCATCCATAAGTTTCACGAGTTGGCAGATTTTTACGTCGAGGGTCGCTTTTTGTTCGGTAACCGCCTTTACCGCCGACTGCACCCGCTTCACGTAACCCCCGTGATCCGCGCCCCACACGTCAATCTGGTTCGCAAACCCACGGCGATACTTGTCACGGTGATAAGCGATGTCGCTGGCGAAATAGGTCCAACTTCCGTCGGACTTTTTCAAAGCACGGTCAACGTCATCACCGAACTCGACCGCCTTGAACAGCGTTTGCGGACGGGGCTCCCAATCATCGGGAGTTTTCCCTTTGGGTGGTTCGAGCACCCCTTCGTATATGAGATCGCGGGATTGCAGATCGTCCAAGCAAGCATCGACCTCGCCAGCCTCGACCAATGCGCGCTCCGAGGTGAACAGATCAGGTTTGACACCAAGCTCCGAAAGATCAGACCGGATCAACGACATCATTTCATCGATCGCAGTCTCGCGGACGGTTGCCAGCCATTCGTCCTCGGAAGCGTTTTTTAGCGACTCGCGGTGCTGATCAACCAACGTTTGACCCACTGCTTTCAAGTATTCGCCGGGGTAAAGACCTTCGGGAATTTCGTCGATTTCCTCACCCAGCGCCTCGCGATATCGTATGTGAGCGGAGCGGGCTAGGACGTCGACCTGCGCCCCCGCATCATTAATGTAATATTCGCGGGTAACATCGAATCCCGCCTTAAGCAGCAAAGACGCTAGAACATCGCCGAATACTGCCCCGCGTGCGTGGCCGATATGAAGCGGTCCGGTCGGATTAGCCGACACATACTCCACGTTCACTTTCTCGCCACCGCCGAGATTGGATTCGCCGTAAGCCGTTCCGACGGAGAGTATCTCGCCCATACAGTCACGCCAAAGCGAAGGTTCCAAACGAATATTGATGAATCCGGGGCCTGCGATATCGATACTTTCAACAGCTTCGTTCGATGTTAATTCCTCACCGAGCTTTTCCGCCAAATCGCGTGGTTTCATCGCCGCCGATTTGGCGAGCACCATCGCCGCGTTAGTCGCCATATCGCCGTGAGCCGAATCACGAGGTGGCTCGACGGCAACGCGTCCTGTTTCAATTCCTTCAGGGATTTCACCAGCCTTCGCAAGGGCCTCAATGCCGGCGACAACCCGAATTCGCATATCGGAGAACAGATTCATGGCTTAGGTAGCGTCTCCGGTGAAAATGCTGCGATGGAGATGGATGGCGTAGCGATCAGTCATACCGGCAATGTAGTCCGCAACCACCCTCGCCGTCATTGAGGAGTTAGGCTCGCCTGCCTGGTCCGCCCATTCCGGCGGCATCCGCTCAGGCTCTCCATGGAACAACTCGAACAGATCGCGGAGACGTTCCGCGCCAACCGCCGCCTGCTCGAGCACCGCGGGGTGTAAATACATGTTTTTAAACAAGAAAGATTTTATTTTACCTTCCTCGCCGGCAATCGGACCCGAAAAGCCCGCAATTTGCTGACCATATTTACGAATATCGTCGGTGGTCTCGACCTTGGCCACCTCGAGATTGCGTTCCGTTTGTTCAATCAGATCTTGGACCGTATGGTCGATTAATCGGCGAATCGATTCATGAATAAGCCGAGGCATTTCGATCCCGTCATATTGCTCGGAGACGCTTCGGAACATTTCTGCGACATGGGGCACGTCTTGGAGCATTTCAATCTCGATAATGCCCGCGCGCAGGCCGTCGTCGAGATCGTGATTGTCGTACGCGATATCATCGGCGAGAGAGGCAATCTGAGATTCAAGAGAGGAATAAAGATCGAGTTCTAAATCCTGCTTTTTGTTGTAGGCCGCAATGGTCGGAGGCACAGGATTTTCCGAGGATTCGGCGACCAATGGCCCGTTATGCTTGACCACACCTTCCAGCGCTTCCCAACTCAGATTGAGGCCATCGAACGCGGCGTAGCGATGTTCGAGCTTGATTAGGATACGAAGCGTCTGGTCATTGTGATCAAACCCGCCGAAATCCGACATACAGCGATCCAACGCCTCTTCCCCCGCGTGTCCGAAAGGCGGGTGACCGAGATCGTGCGCGAGCGCCAGCGCCTCGGTCAAATCCTCGTCTAGACGGAGGGCCCGAGCCAATGCCCGCGCAATCTGGGCTACCTCAAGGCTGTGCGTCAGGCGCGTACGGTAATGATCCCCGCCGGGCGATATAAAAACTTGCGTCTTGTGCTTCAGCCGTCGAAACGCCGTCGCATGCACGATTCGATCGCGGTCTCGCTGGAAACAGCTCCGGTATCGGCTTTCCGGCTCCGCATGCAACCGTCCCCGGCTGGCCTCGGCCCGGCTCGCGAAGGGTGCAAGCGTCGTGTGCATTGCCCAAGTATCCCGCAAGCACATGAAAAGGCAAATTTATCCAGCGCGGCAAAATTTCACTCTTTAGATTGACTTTTCCCTCTGTCATCCCAACTATAACCGTCAGAGGTAAAACCATTTTCAGAGGTGGTACGCCATCATGGCCGATATGTTTGCGAGCCAAGCTGAAAAAGCCGTACGTAGCTTCACTGTGAGCGATTCAGCAATCAACCGAATCGCTCATATTATGGAAGCCGAGAAAAGCGAAAACATGATGCTTCGTGTTTCCGTTTCCGGTGGAGGCTGTTCGGGTTTCCAATACGGTTTTACTTTCGACGACGCGACCACACCCGATGACCATTTGTTCGAGCGAGACGGAATAACCGTCGTGGTCGACGATACCTCGCTTGACCTCCTCGACGGGGCGGAACTCGATTTTGTGACCGACTTGATGGGTGCGTCGTTCCAGATAACGAATCCTAACGCTACCTCGTCCTGCGGCTGCGGTTCATCGTTTGCAATTTAGAACCCTTCAGAATGCTTGACGCCGGGTCCCGTTCCGGCGGAAACATATCTCTCATAGAACTTCGACACAGCGCTTAGAGGACATGGGCGAACCAATTTCCAAAGTCACTATCGTCGGCGGCGGTACCGCCGGCTGGATGGCCGCAACCCATCTCGTGACCCGCCTCAATTCCCGGGCGGAAATACCGATTGAAGTCTGCCTAATCGAATCCCCCAATATTCCGACCGTTGGCGTCGGAGAGGCTACCGTGCCGACGATGAAACGCTGGTTCGAATCGCTCGACCTCGACGAGGCAGCCTTCATCACCCATTGCAACGCGTCGTTTAAACTCGGCGTCCGCTTCGTCAATTGGGATCATGACATCAACGGGAATCCGCTGAACTACATTCATCCCTTCGATGGATTCGGAGACGACATCCAGGGTTACAATCCCGCCTACTACTTCCACAAATTCAACGACCCCGGCGGTGGCAGCAATTACAGCATCTATCACTCTCCGATCACTGCGGTGGTCGAAGGGCGTAAAGGACCGAAACCGCTGGAAGCGGAAAATTTCGAAAGTGTCCTCAATTACGCCTACCATCTTGATGCGGGTTTGTTCGCCCAATATCTCCGCCAGATCGCCATCGAACGCGGCGTAATTCACATTCTCGACGATGTGGAAGAAATCGAACTCGACGAGAAGGGTTATGTCTCGTCTCTCCAGCTAAAGCAGCAAGGCCGCCACGAAATCGAATTGGTGATCGACTGTACTGGCTTCAAGAGCATGATCCTGCAGCAGACGCTAGGGGTCGAATTCGAAAATTATGGCCAATACCTGCTGAACGACCGCGCGTTGGCCGTTCAACTGCCACATCTGGAGCCGACCAAATTGGAGCCCTGCACACGTTCGACCGCGCTCGGGGCCGGTTGGTCGTGGCGAGTGCCGCTCTATTCGCGCATTGGGACCGGATATGTGTTTTCCAGCGCCCACCGAAATGACGAAGAGGCCACGGCAGAGTTTCTCGACCACCTAGGCCCTTTGGGCAAAGGTGCGGAACCACGTGCCATTGGCATGAAGGTGGGTCGAGCGCGCCAGACTTGGGCAAAGAACTGCATTGCCATTGGCCTTTCGGGAGGCTTCATCGAACCCTTGGAATCGACAGCGATCTATCTCGTCGATCGGGCTCTCGGCTGGATCGTGGAATATTTCCCCGACAAGGATTTCAACCCCATACTCAGTGATCGATATAACCGGCTAAGCGAATCGCTCTATACGGAAATTCGTGACTTCATCGTCCTCCACTATTGCACCAATACCCGCGAGGATAGCGATTATTGGAAGGCAGCACGGGAAGACATTACGATTCCGGATTCACTGAAGGAAAAGCTCGAGCTCTTCAAACACGCATTGCCGACGGAAGACGAACTGGACAGCGGATTTTTATTCAGCGGCCTGAGCTATCTGATCGTGCTGTTCGGCAAAGGCTTTTTCAAGGACGTGACCTTCCCCGCCGACAGAGCGATTTCAGCCAGCGATTGGGAACGCTATCAGAATGTACTCCATGGAGTGACCGCCGAACTCATCACCAATCTGCCGGACCACCATCAATTGCTGAGCAGTATCCGTGCAAGCCGTGGCGGCGATAGCGATACTCGAGAGTTGAGCGAGGCCATCGAGAAAGCGGCTCAAAACAAACCGGTGGTCGCGCTACCCGATCAGGCGCTGGAGCCGGAAATCTCCTTTGCGGGCGTCGCCGATGAAGCCGGCGGCAATATTCTTTAGGTCGACCTATGAAACTCGCCACCTTCAACGTCAATTCAATAAAAGCACGACTACCTCGCGTGCTCGAATGGCTTGAGGAAACCACGCCCGACGTGGTGGTGCTGCAAGAAATCAAATGTGTGGATGAGGCCTTCCCGGCGCTCGAAATCGAGTCTCTCGGCTATCGTACCGCCGTCCATGGTCAAAAAACCTACAACGGCGTCGCCATGTTGTCTCGGCATGAGATCGAGGATGTGCATCGCGGATTGCCCGGCGATCCAGACGACGAACAAGCACGTTACATCGAAGGAACCATCAAGGGTGTGCGGGTGTGCGGGCTCTACTTACCCAATGGCAACCCCACGGATACGGATAAGTACCCATATAAGCTCGCCTGGATGGACAGACTCGTCACACATATTCGTGACACCCTTCTGCCCATGGAGATGCCAGTCGTACTCGGCGGCGACTACAATGTTTGCCCGTCCGATGTCGATTGCTACGACCCCGCTCGTTTTGCCAACGACGCGCTCTGCCGACCGGAAACACGGATACGATTTCGCAGTATGATCAATCTTGGCCTCACCGAAGCTTGGCGGGCATTACATAACGAGGTCTCTTACTCCTATTGGGACTACATGGCAGGACGCTGGCAAAAGGATGAGGGCGTTCGTATCGATCACTGGCTGCTTTCGCCACATGCGGCAGATCTGCTGGTCGGTTGTGAAATCGATAAGGGGCCTAGGGGTAAGGAAAAGGCCTCCGACCATACGCCAGTAGTGCTCGAAATCGCCGATTAACTTACGGCCCCTTTTGATGCGCTTGACGCAATAACTCGAGCAAAAATTTCCGCCGTTCGGGAACGCTTTGCAAATCATTGAAGTGCGCCCAATCCTCTTCCGTCATGGGCACGGCAGCATAATCGTTCTGATTCATGCAATCGCCGTAGGCGACCTCGTTAATCTCTGTGCCTGTCGCCCCGTTCACGACGACACCGAAGATATCCAACGCCACCTTGCCAAAAAGTGGGCAACCTATACAGGGCGCCGCTGGCACGGTCGGGTTTTGCTTAGGTTGTCGTGCGACCTGAACGCAAAATTCGTGATCCTTGGCATGCACAGCCGGATTGAAGTCTGGCTTCACATAATTCTGAGTCGACTGGCAGGCGGCGAGGCCGAGACAGGCCAAGCTGGCTAACAATCCAGCAGGACGCCGCAAAGACGCAAGCCGTCTAGATATCCGCATATACGTGCGTCTCGGCCTTGGCACCGGGGTGGGTCACCGCGCCCTTGCAGGCCGGCCCGACTGTCTGCGCGTAGCGCCAAAGAGCGCCCGCCTGATAATCGGTTTCGCGGGGTCCCCATTTCTGACGACGATTCTCGAGTTCATCCTCGCCCAGATCGACTGAAAGAATACCTTCGACCGCGTCGATTGTGATCACGTCACCATCCTGCAACAGACCTATCGGCCCACCGACCGCAGCTTCCGGACCCACATGACCAATACAGAACCCTCGGGTCGCGCCTGAGAACCGACCATCTGTGATAAGCGCTACTTTGTCGCCCATACCTTGACCATAGAGGGCCGCCGTCGTTGCCAGCATCTCACGCATGCCTGGCCCTCCCTTGGGGCCCTCATAACGGATTACCAGAACTTCGCCTTCGCGGTAGTTCCGCTGCTCGACACAGGCAAACGCATCTTCTTCGCTGTCGAAACAACGTGCCGGACCGGTGAAACTGAGATTCTCCAGGCCGGCCACTTTCACGATGGCACCCTCCGGCGCCAGGTTACCCTTCAAGCCAACCACGCCACCGGTCGGCGTGATCGGATTCGAAACCGGATAGATGATCTTTTGATCACCCGGCACCGTTATCGCTTCCAAGTTTTCGCCGATAGTCTTGCCGGTCACCGTCATACAATCCCCATTGAGATAACCACCATCGAGCAGTGCACGCATGAGCACCGGCACACCGCCTATTTCGAACAAGTCCTTGGCCACATATTGCCCGCCCGGCTTGAGGTCGGCGATATACGGCGTGTCCTTGAAAACGTCGGCAACGTCGAAGATATCGAAATCGATTCCGGCCTCGTGCGCCATCGCCGGCAAGTGCAGCGCGGCATTCGTCGAGCCACCGGAACAGGCGACGATCCGAGCCGAATTTATCAAGGCCTCTTTGGTTACGATGTCGCGTGGCCGAAGATTGTTCGCAATTAAATCCATAACCGCATGGCCGGACGCTTCGGCATATTCGTCGCGCGATTCATATGGTGCGGGAGCACCCGCC
>DLVK01000417.1:0-5019 GCA_003444235.1 Rhodospirillaceae bacterium | reverse complement strand
AGAATTCTGCAAGAAAATATTAAAAGAGTTAAAAAACTTAATAAGCTTAAAAATAGAATTTAAAAAATACCGCGGGGTGGAGCAGTCTGGTAGCTCGTCAGGCTCATAACCTGAAGGTCGTAGGTTCAAATCCTACCCCCGCAACCAAACATTTCGTACAGCCCGGATTCTCAGTGAATTCGGGCTTTTCTTTTCTGGTGCTTTGGCGAAGCTAATGGGGTTGGGGAGATATCCCGAGATATCCGACGAGTTCGATCTGCGGCTGACCATCGACGGGGTGCAGGCGTATTTCGTCGACGAGTGTGAGAAGGATCTGCCCAGCCTCGGCACTGGTCTGGGAGCACGACTTCCGTAGAAACGCTCGGATTGGCCACCGAACAAAGGCAGCTCTTGTAAATTTCTTGTAACTTTTTTTCGCTGCATGTTCTCCCCGCGATTGTGCCTATCACTTGCCGATACAGGTCCGCATCCAGCACGTAGCGCATCCGCATCGTATGGCGATACCGGGCGGCCGTGGGCTTCAAAGGGTCGGCCGGGACCAGCCGAGTTAATCGGGTCAACGCAAAGGTCCGCTGGTAATACCGTCCGCGATCAGTGTTTCAATGGCCTCAGCATCCATCCCGAGATGGTCGGTCAACACGGATACACTGTCCTCGCCCAGCAGGGATGGCGCGCGGGATGGAGCGGTCGGTTCTCCATCGAAACGGAACGGCGTGCGCACCATGCGCATCGTTCCGCCGATGGGGTGCTCGACCGTTTCGACCAGTCCGCGCGCGGCAACATGCTCCTGTTCCAGCGCCTGAGCGACGCTCAGGACCGGCGCGTTTGGAACATCGAACGCCGACAATCGCTCGAGCCAGTATGCCGTGCTTTCGGTTTGCATACGCTCCTCGATCAGTGCGTCAAGCTCGGCCCGGTTCTGCAAGCGGGTCGAATAGGCGGCAAAACGCGCGTCCTCGATCCACTCCGGACGGCTCAAACAGCGAGCGAAATTGTGCCAGAACCCTTCCGTCAAGCAGGCCACGATGACGTGACCGTCGCGGGTGGGAAAGGAGCCATAGGGAACCAGGCTCGGATGCTTGTTGCCCGCCGGCGCCGGCGCTTCCCCCGTCACGAAATAGATCTGCGCCAGATATCCCAACATCGCCAACAGGCTGTCCAGCATGGCGATCTCGATCCGGCGGCCTCGCCCCGTCGATTTTCGTTCATACAAGGCGGCGAGGATACCGAAGACCGAGAAGATGCTGCCCGACATGTCGCCGGCCGGCAGGCCAAGTTTGCTGGGGTGTGACCCCGGTTCGCCGTTCACGCTCATTGCGCCGGAAAGCGCTTGGGCTACGATATCGAAGGCTGGTTTCTCGCTGAGGGGGCTGCCCTCGCCGAAACCTACGATCGAGCAGTAAAGAAGCCCGGGGTTTTCTGCCGAAAGCGCCTCATACCCAAGACCGAGCCGATCCATGACACCGGCTCGGAAGTTCTCCAGCACGATGTCGCTCTGTTGGGAAAGGGTTTTGGCAATCTCCAGGCCGCGCGGCGCTTTCAAATTCAGGGTGAGGCTCTTTTTGTTGCGGTTCAGGGCCATGTAATAGTGGCTGAACGGACCTTGGAAGGGCGGGAAATTGCGAGTCTCGTCGCCAGCTCCCAACGGCTCGATCTTAATGACCTCGGCGCCGAGGTCGGCGAGGATCATGCTCGCATACGGACCGGAAAGAATACGGGAGAAGTCCAACACCCGGACGCCAGCCAGCGGGCTCGGCGGCGTTGCGTCCTTCGTTTTTGTCATGGTGTCTCCTCTCGTTTTCGCGTTGTTCGTCGCTTTTGGTTTCAGGGATTGGTTTCCAAACTCAGGTTCTCAATTTCTAGACGAGCGGTCTCCATATGCTTGGCGAGTGCGGCCTCCTCGGCTTCCAGTTTCTGTGAAATGCCAATGGCGACAATGCTCCGGGTCATCCGTTGGTCTCGACCGAAGGTGGGAACCGCGACAACCGTCACGCCAGACATGTACCGTCCACGATCCACAGCGAAGCCTGTGCGCCGGACATCCTCGATCTCGCTCAGCCAGTCCTCGTAGCTTGGCGGATTGTCCCATCGCAGCCGCGCGAAATCGGCCCGCAATGTTGCCTTGTTAAGGCCGCCGAAGGCAGCGAAGCAACGTCCAGTCGCGCTGATCAAGGCCGGGAATCGGCTGCCGAGGTCGACTTGCAGACGAAATGGCTGCGTGGATTGTGACAAGGCCACCACGGTCATATGCGTCGTGCCGGTCAATTGAGTCGCTATGGCCGTCACCCCGAAGTTCGACGACAGCTCGTCCAGCTTGGGCTGGACAAGGGTCGCGAATGTTTGCCGGCGGAGTGCGGCGCGGGCCAAAGGTAATATGCCGAGACCGAGCGTGTAACGTTTGGTTTCCGGATCCACCGTGACGAAACCGTCTTCATGCAACACGCGTAAGATATGTAGACAGGTGCTTGGCACTAAGCCCAATTCGCGCGCGACCGGGTTCACGCCGAGCGGCTCGCCACTGTCCGCCAATAACTTCAAAATAGCGATGGCGCGCGCGACCGCTGGAACTTCCCGCTTACGCATCGGCGTCGTTTGATCCATGCCTGCAGGCCCTTTGGAAGAACATCTATTGTATATATACAATAAGAAGAACACATTGACAATGAATTTTAGCGGCCGTAAATAAGGGTTACGGTCACAAACGGCGCCGGACATCGTATGCCGTTGGGGTAATGACGTATGGCTCGACTTACGGACTACACTTCCTATGCGGATGCCCAGGCACATTTCACCCGTGAAGGGCTCTGGGATATGTTCGACGGCGACCGCGCGCATTTTAATATCACCCATGAATGCATCGACCGCTTTGCGAGCCGCCAAGAGCCGGCCCTGAGGATCGCCCATGCCGATGGGCGAGACGAATTTATAAGTTTTGCTGAACTGTCTCGATTATCCGCTCAGGTGGCGCATTACCTGAAGGGCGAGGGCGTCAAGAAAGGCGACCGCGTGGCGGTTATGATTGAGCCGTCCCGACCGTTTTATGCCATGCTATTCGGTATCGTGAAGGCGGGCGCGGTGGCAGTGCCCTTGTTCACGTTGTTTGGGCCCGAGGGGATCAAGCTTCGGGTCGATGATTGCCGACCGACACTCGTCTTCACGTCCGCCGATAAGATAGGAGAAGCCCGCCTGGCGGGTGTCGCGGAACCGGTTTTGTGTGACGAGGGTTTTATTACCTCGTTGGCGAGTCTCCCCGAACGGTTTGACTGGTTGACGGCGGGAGATGACCTTGCGCTCCTACAGTACACCTCCGGCACAACGCGATTGCTGCCCGAAGCCGTGCGCCACACCCACCGTTCGCTGGTGACATTAATGGTGGCCGCGCTTTATGCCACTGGCATCCGACCAGGCGACCGCTTCTTCTGTCCCTCCTCGCCGGCCTGGGGACATGGCATGTGGCACGGCACGTTGGCGCCACTCGCCATGGGTGTTTCGAGCGGGACATTCAGTGGCAAATTCGATCCGGAAAGGCTTCTTAAGGCGCTCTCCGACTATCGGATCACCAACCTCTCGGCGGCGGCCACCCACTACCGCATGATGCGTATTTGCGGCCAAGCCGGCCGGTTCGCGTTTGCCCTTGAGAAACTGTCTTTCACCGGGGAGCCGATCGACAGCGAGACGGCTGAGTTCGTCAAGGCGACCTTCAGCACACCGGCGTGCAGCATGTATGGCACTACCGAGGTCGGGGTGATCCTCGCCAACTATCCGGGCGCCGCAGATCTGGAAGTACGCAAGGGATCACTTGGCAAGCCGGTGCCCGGCATTGGAGTCGGCGTGTTGCGGCAGGATGGAACGCAGGCATCGCCAGACGAAATCGGCGAGTTAATGGTCATGCGCCGCGACGGTTGGTTCCCGACAAAGGACTTGGCCCGCATCGACGCAGACGGCTTTTTTTATCACCACGGCCGCGCGGATGACGTGATAATTTCCGCCGGCTGGACCATGAGCGCCGTCGAGATCGAGAACGCGATCCTGCGTCATCCGAATGTGGCCGAGGCGGCCGCCATTGGAGCTCCCGACTCTACGCGGGGGCAGGTGGTGAAGGCCTTCGTGGTCCTCAAGGATTCGTCTCGGGCCGGCCAGGAAGAGGAAATTCAGGACATCGTTCGGCAAAATCTCGCGCGGCACGAATATCCAAGAATTATCGAGTTCGTCGACGCCTTGCCGAAGACGCCGGCCGGCAAGATCAACCGCAAGGAATTGCGCGATCAACAGAACACCGGCGTACCGGCGCCGAATTGATCGCACGAAAGACAACGCAGGTATCAGGAGAGTGCCAATGAATGAACCATCGACCAGCCGTTTCCCCAAGATCACGGCCGAAGGATTGGACCAATTGCGTGCCCGGATCGGCGTCAAGATTGGCCGAACCGTTGAGCCGTGGTGCTACGAAGCGACACGCGACAACATTCGACACTATGCCCATGGCATCGGCGACGACAATCCGCTTTGGTGCGATCCTCACTATGCGCGCACAACCAAATTCGGTGACGTGATCGCGCTACCGAGCTTCCTGTTCGCCACTGACCGCGTCATCTCAGGCTACGTTGGCGGACTGCCCGGCGTGCACGCCATGTGGTCCGGTGCGGATTGGACTTGGCACAAGCACATCGCCCGAAACACAGAAATTCACACCGAGGCCTATCTGAAGGATTTGATCGAACACGAAACAAGGTTTGCCGGCCGTGCAATCCAGCAGACCTATCATGTCGACTTCTTCGACCAGGATGGCGACTTACTGGCCAGCGCCGACAGTTGGTGCTTCCGTACCGACCGCGATCATGCTCGCGAGAAAGGGACAAAGTATACCGAGGTGAAGGCGCGCGAGCCCCGAGTTTACACCCAAGTGGAATTGGATGAGTTTTCCAAGCTTTACGTACAGGAAGAGATCCGCGGCGCTCGTACCCGCTACTGGGAGGACGTGAGCGAGGGTGAGGCGCTGCCGGCCATGGCCAAGGGGCC
>DLVK01000426.1:0-12300 GCA_003444235.1 Rhodospirillaceae bacterium | reverse complement strand
GACAGGCAAGCATCAAGGATTGGCTTGCACGCGGTCCGGGGCCCCATGCGACATGGCTGATGACCTCGGAGATATCGCTGCTTTCCGGGCGCCCATTCCGAACCAGACTGAGAATTGCTTCGACCACCGCCTCGCCGACAGGAACCTGGCGCACCAGTTGTTGCGCTTCCATCAGCTCCTTCCCGGAAAAGACCGTTTCCGGTTCCTGCTGTTCCACTCCGGTGGTCTCGATGACCATCCGACGTTCGGCATCGCCGTCCGGATACCCGACGTCTACTTGCAACAAGAAACGGTCGAGCTGCGCCTCTGGCAACGGATAGGTGCCTTCCTGTTCAAGTGGGTTTTGCGTTGCCAGCACATGAAACGGTTGCGGCAAATCATGATACTCGCCGGCCACGGATACTCGGCCTTCCTGCATCGCCTGGAGCAGCGCAGACTGGGTTCGCGGACTTGCACGGTTGATTTCATCCGCCATCAATAGCTGACAAAACACCGGACCTTCGATGAAACGGAAGCTACGCCGGCCGGACTCTCCTTCTTCGAGAACTTCCGAACCGATAATGTCGGCAGGCATCAAATCGGGCGTGAATTGAACGCGCTTATCCTCCAAGCCCAACACTCGCCCCAAGGTCTCCACCAAGCGCGTTTTGGCGAGACCAGGCACGCCGATCAAAAGCGCATGACCACCGGAGAGGAGCGTAATCAGGCTCAGCTCAATGACATGATCCTGGCCAAAAATAACGTCGCCCACGGCAGCTCGCATATTTTTGAGTTTTGAGCCCAACTCCTCGACACGGCGAGCGATCTCTTTGTCGCTACCTGCATCCGACTCGATATTCGTGCTTGCCATAAACTGCGCTCCCTACTGATCGGCTTTAAATCCCAGTTATTATGATGCTATGTCGTATCAATGGCCAAGCAAGATTCCACATCAATTAATCTTGAGGCGTTGAGCGAGCGGATTGGCGCCGATAAAGCGCCTGGGACAGCGCCAAAATGGGATTTTAGTCCCGATGACTGTGCAACTTTCGACATTCGTATCGGCAGAGACGGTACCTGGTACCACCAAGGCGGGCCGATTCGGCGCAAGAATATGTGCAAACTGTTTTCAACCGTGTTGCGCCGCAGTAAGGACGGTCGATATTTTCTGATTACACCGGTCGAAAAAGGCGAGATTTCAGTCGACGACGCGCCATTTACCGCCGTGGAAATCATCGTAGACGGCCATGGTCGAGACCAAACCCTTACGTTTCGGACAAATTTGGATCACCTGGTCGTCGCTGACGCTTCACACCCCATCCGTGTTTCGGAAGATTTGGAAACCGGCGAACCGTCACCTTATATTTTAGTGCGGGACGAGCTGGAGGCGCTTATTTTGCGGCCGCAGTTCTATCAACTTGTTGAAATTGCCGAGGAATTCGACATAAACGGCAAAACGACCCTCGGCGTTTGGAGTGCCGGGCATTTTTTTGAATTGGGTGCCGCTTAAGCAATGCTGACACGCGATCTCATCGTCGAACGTTTGGCCAATTACGAAATTGGCCGTTGGGGTTCAGGAATGGCGCGTTCGGAACGCATGTCGCGCGGTGATCATGACCTCAACCCGCATATGGCAATGCCAGCGAACACCAAGCCCGCTGCGGTTCTGGTGCCTCTGGTGCCGCGCGACCGAGAAATCACTGTTTTGCTGACCCAAAGAACCGACCATTTAAAAGATCACGCCGGTCAGGTCAGCTTCCCGGGCGGGCGCGTGGAACGGCAGGACGCAGACCGGGAATCAGCGGCGTTACGCGAAACCAAGGAGGAAATCGGCCTTTCCAGCGACCGCATCGAACTTGTCGGCAAACTCGATATATATATGACCCGCACCGGCTACGAAGTAACGCCAATCGTCGGTATCGTTAGCCCGCCTTTCGACGTAAAACCCGACCCTTTCGAAGTCGCAGATATTTTCGAAGTTCCGCTCGAATTTCTAATGGACCCGTCAAACCATCAACGGATGAGCAAACAAGTGGACGGGAACACACGTCATTTTTATGCCATGGAATACGGCGAGCGCTTCATTTGGGGCGCCACCGCCGGTATGTTGGTTAACCTATCGGAACTTTTGGTCGAACGATGATTAGACAATTAATCACTATTGTACTGCCGCTGCTGCTGCCGACAGTGATCTATTTTTTTTGGGTCTGGATGGCGCGGCGTCATGCGGAGAAACACGGGACAGAAGCACCCGGTCCCGAAAGTATTCGTGATGCACCTTGGCTCTGGCTCGGTATCGGTGGCTGTGCTCTTGTTGTCGTTACTCTCGTGACCGTGCCGCTCGTATTCAATGAAGCCAGCGAGCAGGGCCAATATGTGGCCCCGCAATATAAAGACGGCAAGATCGTTCCCGGCCACTACGCAAAATAGGCGATGCCTGCGGCCCGCCTCCTCCAGGATTGGATGACCGCTCCTGAAACCGAAGCGGTGATGAAGGCGCTCACATCCGACGGGGCCGAGGCGAGATTTATCGGCGGTTGCGTTCGCGATGCGGTCTTGGAACGACCGATCAAGGATATAGACATTGCGACCTCGGCGATCCCGGAGGTTGTGCTCGATTTACTTGGCCGAGCCGAAATCAAGGCGGTCCCGACCGGACTGCGCCACGGTACCGTGACCGCGATTTTCGGCAAGAAAACTTACGAAATCACTACACTCCGGCGCGACCTGAAAACCGATGGCCGCCATGCCGTGGTCGGCTTCACCGATGACTGGCACGAAGATGCCATGCGACGCGATTTCACCATGAATACCTTGTCGCTGACGGCGGACGGCACGCTGTATGACACCGCCAGCGGCTACGACGATGCAATGGCGGGCCGAATTCGTTTCGTCGGCGATGCGGAAACCCGGATCAAGGAAGACGTGCTACGGCTCCTGCGATTTTACCGGTTTTATGCCTATTACGGCGCTGCACCCGCAGATGAGGAAGCGCGGTCCGCCTGCCAAAAATTGGCACCATTGTTGCCGGGTCTCTCCGGCGAACGCATTAGCCAAGAGCTACTGAATTTACTTGCCGCGCCCAATCCAATCGAAACGCTGACGCTTATGCATGAGGATGGAATCTTCCATCACTGCCTGGAGGAGGCGGAGAATTTCGAGCGGCTCGAGGCATTGCTCAACATCGAAATATCCCTCCTCGCGAAAAACGACGACAATTCTCCTGATGCGGGTCTGCGGCTTGCCGCGTTGGTCACGTCCGAGCCCGACAAGGTCCTTGGATTGGCCCAACGACTCAAATTTCCCAACGCGCTTCGAGACCGATTATTGGCGTTCTCGGAAACGCCCGTACCCGATGAAGATTTGCCCCGCGCACTTTATAGGTTCGGCACCGGATCGGTGCGCGACCGACTGTTATTGGCTTGGGCCGAACGGAGCCTGCCGGACGATGCCTCGACCACGCTCGATAGAATTCACAATTGGACGCAACCGGAATTCCCGCTGAGTGGAAAGGACGGTCTGGCTGCAGGTCTCAAGGCAGGACCGGATCTCGGTCGGCATCTCGAACAGATCGAGGAATGGTGGGTCGAGCGCGACTTCGCGCCGGATCGCAATCAGTGCCTGGAAAAACTACAGGCGATTATTTCGAGTATTTGATCAGCTTTCCCTTTACCGATCGCACCGGCTCACCGTCCCGCAACCGAGTAAATATGAAATCCATGCCGAGTGGTGTCAGCGTGCGGGCGTAGGCCTGCATCGAGTAAGCGCCGCTTGCGGTAATGGTGAAAAGATAAACATGCAGAGTATTGCCGCTGATGCGAGCCCATGCGTAAGGCGAGCCGCTCATCGGATCTGCCGAAGCCGGCGAGCGATAAATGCCTCCCTGGGCCGTGGGCTGGAACGTAAATTTCTGACCCTTGCGCTTGACCTTAGGCTTGTTCGGATCACCGCCACGACGGATCACCGTGGTCCATTCAACCGTGAAGCCTTGGCCGTCGGGCCGGATCGCCACGTCAAAATCGCGAACGGTAACGCCGAAATAAATGCTGTCGCGATTCTCCGATACGCCGGTGCCTTTAAACAGGCCGTAAAATGCGTTGATTTTCAGATCTCGCGCCGCAGCCGGCAGAACGACCAACACCGTCAACGCCAAAGCCGCAATTAACCGCAATGCTGATTTCATTTCTTCTGCTCCCGTTTCACCCTTTTTTGGAAAGGGCGTTTCAATTTAAACGATGTTTTAAGGCCAATGCACCACCGGCGGCAAGGTCATCAATATGGCCTCGGGATTGCCGCCGGTCATCAAACCGAACCGCGTGCCACGATCATACAATAAATTGAATTCCACGTAGCGCCCGCGGCGCTCCAGTTGGTGCTGGCGTTGCTCCTCGGTCCAGGGGTCATTGAAATGGCGTTCCACTATTTCGCTATAGGCCGCCAGAAAGGTCCGGCCCACATCCTGGGTAAAGGCAAAGTCTGCGTCCCAATCGCCACTTTCCAAATAATCGTAAAAAATTCCACCGATCCCGCGTGGTTCGTCACGATGCTTGAGGAAAAAATACTCATCGCACCATTCTCTATAACGCTCGTAATCGGCCACCTCATGGGCGTCGCACAGTCTTTTCCAAGCTCCGTGAAATCTGTCCGCATCCGCGTCGTCCGGGACCATCGGCGTTAGGTCGGAACCGCCCCCAAACCAGCCCTTGGTGGTGACGATGTGGCGGGTGTTCATATGTATCGCCGGAACCAGCGGCGACTGCATATGGGCAACCAACGAAATGCCACTCGCCCAAAAATGCGGATCCCTCTCCGCACCCGGTATTTCCTTGGCGAATTGCTCCGAGAATTCGCCCTCAACTCGGGAGATGTTGACGCCGACCTTTTCGAAAACCCGGCCTCGCAGTACCGACATTTCACCACCGCCGGACATTTTGCCGCTCTCCGATCCAACGCTTTCGGTCTCGTCGCGTGTCCAGGGCGTGCGTTCGAAACGCCCCGCCTGTTGGTCCGAAAGTGGGCCTTGGTAGGCATCCTCGAGCGTCTCAAATGCCGCGCAAATCTCATCACGCAGAGATTCGAACCAGGCGGTCGCCTTGGCTTTGCGGGTCTCCACGATATCACTGTGCTGGCTCATACCTGTTCCGAAAAATGGTTGATCTGGCGCAACCCTTCGCCCAATACCATGGCCGCAGCAAGCGCAACATTCAAGGCGCGCTCGCCGTTCCGCATCGCGATCCGAACTCTGGCGTCGGCGCTTGCATGCACATTTTCGGGTACGCCTGCACTTTCGCGGCCCAGTAAGAGCGTATCGCCTTCCTCGAACGCAAAATTCACATGGCTGCAGTCCCCTTTGGTGGTCAGCAAAATAAGCCGACCTTGCCGGGCCTCTTCGTAGGCATCCCACGACGCGTGGCGAATCAAATCGACCCGGTCGAGATAGTCCATCCCAGCGCGGCGCAATTGCCGGTCCGACCACACAAATCCGCAAGGTTCTATGATATCCGCTCCCACCCCCATACAGGCCGCCAGGCGCAGAATCGTGCCGGTATTTTGCGGGATATCGGGCTCAAAAAGGGCAAGGCGCATTGCATAAAGTCCCTATTTATTAAAATTCACCCAAAAGAGTACAGAACTGCCTCAAAAACCACGATATTTATGCGGCAGGTTGTCGCATCAGTGCCCCGCATTGTATGCTTAAAGGGTAGTATATGCGTGCTGTTCGTTCGAACGGTGGATCTATTTTGAGGGAGAGATTCTACCATGTCGGATCAAGAGCCCGAGAGAGACGGACGTCGGGACTTTCTGCAACTTACCGCGGGCGCTGTAGGCGCCGTCGGTGCTGTGTCCTTTGGCTGGCCATTGGTGTTCAGCATGGACAAATCCGCCGAGGTCAAAGCGCTGTCTTCGACAGAGCTTGATGTCAGTTCCATTCAACCCGGCCAAGCGATTTTGGTGAAATGGCGGAAGAAGCCTTACTTCGTCCGCCGGCGCACCAAAGATGAAATTTCCGCAGCGGAAAAAGTCGACGTTGCCTCGCTAAGAGACCCGGAATCCGACAAAGAGCGGGTTAACAAAGAAAAACCCGAATGGCTGGTGGTGGGCGCCAACTGCACTCATTTCGGTTGCATTCCGACCGGTGCAAAAGCGACCGAGAACCGCGGCGAATATGGCGGCTTCTACTGCCCCTGCCACGGCTCGCATTACGACACGTCGGGACGTATCCGCAAAGGCCCGGCGCCTAAAAATTTGCCGGTGCCCCCTTATCAATTCGTGTCTGACAAAATCCTCAAGATTGGTTGAGGCGCGAAGAGATGGAAAAGAAAAACTTCGACAATAAGGTAGTTCAGTGGGTCGACGACCGGTTACCGGTCTTCTCCTATATGAACGCCGAGTACAACGAATTCCCGATGCCGAAGAACCTGAATTATTTTTGGAACTTCGGCGCACTCGCGACCATCGTACTGGTGACCATGATCGTCACCGGTATCCTGCTGGCGATGCAATATACGCCGCACACGACGCTCGCCTTCGGCAGCGTCGAACGCATCATGCGCGACGTGAATTACGGCTGGCTCATCCGCTACATTCATGCCAACGGCGCCTCGATGTTCTTCATCGTCGTCTATATCCATATCTTCCGCGGCCTCTATTACGGCTCCTACAAGGCGCCCCGCGAGCTGATCTGGATGTTGGGCGTGGTTATCTTGCTGTTGATGATGGCCACCGCCTTCATGGGTTATGTGTTGCCTTGGGGCCAGATGAGCTATTGGGGCGCGCAGGTCATCACCGACTTCTTCACCGCCATCCCAATCGTCGGCGATACCCTCACCGAATGGCTGCGGGGCGATTTCGTTATCGACAACGCGACACTCAATCGCTTCTTCTCGCTGCACTATCTGCTGCCCTTCGTAATTGTGGGCGTTGTCGCCTTTCACGTCATCGCGCTGCACATCACCGGCTCCAACAATCCGGACGGTATCGACATCAAGGACCCGCAGGATACGGTGCCGTTCAACCCCTATTTCACCGCCAAGGATTCCGTCGGTCTCGGAGTATTCCTGATTTTCTGGGCATTCTTCGTTTTCTACGCGCCGAATTATTTGGGCCATCCGGACAATTACATCGAAGCCAACCCGCTTTCGACGCCGGCGCATATCGTACCCGAATGGTATTTCCTGCCGTTCTACGCGATCCTGCGATCGATCACCTTCGACATCCTGTTCCTGGAAGCGAAGCTGTTGGGCGTCATCGCCATGGGTGCGTCGATCATGATCCTGTTCGTCCTGCCTTGGCTCGACACCTCCAAGGTACGGAGTGCACGCTATCGCCCGATTTTCCGAATTTTCTTCTGGGTCCTATTTGTGGATTGCATAATTCTCGGAATCGTCGGGGCAAAATCGCCGAGCGATGCGGTATTCCCCGGCATCGCTTGGTTCGACTACAAGACACTCGGCCTCCTGGCGACGATTTACTATTTCGGCCATTTCCTGGTCCTGCTGCCCATACTCGGCAAAATCGAGAAACCGAAACCGCTACCCACCTCGATCAGCAAACCGGTGATTAGCGGCGGCGGATCGTCACCTATTGGCGCCGCAGCCGCTAAGAAGGAGAAGGCCTGATGCAGCTTAAGACTCTCAAAGCGGCATTGGCCGCCTGCCTTCTCTTCAGCGCCACCGCGGCGACGGCAGCGGAAAAATTGACTTATGAAAAACAGGACTGGTCCTGGCAGGGCATTTTCGGCACTTACGACCGGGCGCAATTGCAACGCGGATTACAGGTCTTCAAAGAAGTTTGTGCCGCATGCCACGCACTAAATTATGTCGCCTTCCGGAACCTTTCTGATCTCGGTTACTCGAAGAAAGAAATCCAGGCTTTCGCCAAGACTTTCGAGGTCACCAACGCGGAACCCAACGACGAGGGTGAAATCTTTAAGCGGCCCGGCAAGTCGAATGATTATTTCCCGCCTCCGTTCCCGAACGTGCAAGCGGCGCGGGCGGCCAACGGCGGTGCCTATCCGCCCAATTTATCGTTGATGGTGGAAGCGCGCGCGAACGGCGCAGATTACATTTATGCGCTCATGACCGGCTACAAAGAGCCGCCTAAAGACGTAAAGATGAACGAAGGCATGAGCTATAATGTTGCCTTCCCCGGCCATCAAATCGCTATGGGACCGCCACTGTCGGAAGGCTCTGTCGAGTATGCGGACGGCACCAAGCCGACACTCAATCAATTGGCAACCGACGTCACTGCTTTTTTGGCGTGGGCGGCGGAGCCCAATCTCGAAGCGCGCAAAAGAATGGGCTTCAAGGTGTTGCTGTTCCTGTTTGCCTTCCTCGCTATCCTGATCGCGATGAAGAAACGTACATGGGCCGACGTTCACTAAACACCATGTCCTGAATACGAATTCCCCCCGTCTTGCCGTTTGGCGACCGGGGGGTTTTTATTTGCGGCAACGCGGCGCAATCGGCATGATTTGATCCGATTCTGAACCAAGGAGATATAATGGCCGACTATTCAGCCACACCACCCGTGATCGGTATCATCGGCGGCAGCGGGCTTTATGACCTAGACGGGCTCGAAGAAATTTCCTGGCAATCGGTCGATACCCCGTTCGGCGCCCCTTCGGACGAGCTGATGACCGGACGGCTCGATGGACAAAAACTCGTCTTTTTACCGCGCCATAGTCGTGGCCACAAAATACCGCCGTCGGAATTGAATTTTCGCGCCAATATCGACGCGATGAAACAGCTCGGTGTCACCGAGATTCTTTCTTTGTCCGCGGTTGGTTCGCTACGTGAGGATTTACCGCCTGGCACCTTCGTCATCGTCGATCAATTCATCGACCGCACATTTGCGCGGATCAAAAGTTTTTTCGGCACTGGCCTGGTCGCCCATGTCTCATTGGCGGATCCGGTCTGCCACTTGCTTGGGGACGCGCTGGAAGCTGCCGGCAACGAGCTCGGTATCGGACCCGTACGAGGCGGCACCTATCTCGTAATGGAAGGCCCGCAATTTTCGACCCGGGCGGAGTCCGAACTCTATCGCAGCTGGGGCTGCGACGTGATCGGCATGACCAACATGCCCGAAGCAAAACTCGCCCGCGAGGCAGAGATTTGTTACGCCACCGTCGCCATGGTGACCGACTATGATTGTTGGCACGAAGACCACGATGACGTCACCGTCGAGGCCATCATCAAAGTCTTGATGGAAAATGCGGACAAGGCGCGGAACCTGGTGAAGGCGGTCGTCCCACGGCTTGGCCAGCGCTCACAATTATGTGCTGCCGGTTGCCATACCGCGCTCGACAATGCGTTGATCACCGCGCCCGAGGCGCGCGATCCGAATTTGGCAAAGAAACTAACAACGGTTGCCGGTCGGGTTCTTTAGGATTTAGCGCTAATTAGCGGATCTATTTCTTTTTCCGCTCGCCGATGGGATAGCCGTTCTCTTTCCATTTTCCGAAACCGCCTTCGAGATGGGCGACCGGACTCAACCCCATTTCCTGCACTGCCTTGGTCGCCAAGGCCGAGCGCCAGGCACTCGCGCAATAAAAAACAAATTTCTTACCGCTGGCAAAAATCTCCTTGTGATAAGGGCTGTCCGGATCGACCCAGAACTCCAGCATGCCGCGCGGCGCGTGGAAGGCGCCGGGGATGAGCCCATCGCGTTCGAGCTCACGCACATCACGAATATCGACGAGTTGAATGCTCTCATCCTCGATCAATTTATCCGCCCCATCGGCGGGCACGGTTTCTACGGTCGCATTCGCCTCCTGGACCAATTGTTTGACGCCCTTGGAAATCATCCAGCTACCTCCTTTTCGAGGAACTCGAGCGTGCGTACCCGCGCCGTGGCCGCATGCGCCTCGTGATAGGCGCCACGATGATCGCAATTGAACCCGTGTAATGCTTCGTCATAAACGTGGATCGCTGCCGCCGGCTGCGCAGCTCGGATCGCTTCTATGGCATCCGGTGGAATGGAGGCATCGGCGGCGCCGAAATGCATCATCAGCGCGGCATTGGCCGTCTCACCTTTGAAATCCGCGACCTGGCCGCCGTAGTAGCAGATCGACGCGGCGACACCGTCAATTCGGGTTGCACAGAGGAACGACAACGAGCCGCCCCAGCAATAACCTACCGTGCCCACCTTTCCGCCCATCGCAGCGAACTGCACGGCGGCCGCCATATCGACGACCGGGTCGTCCCAGCCCACCTCGCTGCGGATTTCCCGGCCCCGCGTTACGTCTTCGCTCTCGTAGCCGAGCTCGATATTCTTTTCGTAGCGATCGAAAAGCGCGGGCGAAACCGCGACATAGCCATCCGCCGCATAACCGTCGCAAACTTCGCGCATATGCTGATTGACACCGAAAATTTCCTGAATGACCACCAGGCCACCTTTGGCCGAACCGTCCGGCCGCGCTAGATAAGCATCGAAAGTAAAGTCGTCCGACGCCGTAATGGTGATGTTTTCGCCCATTCAGCTGCTCCTCCCAATTCCTCGGACACCATATTCAGGATTCGCCCTGTAGTGCAAGAATGGCTCGCGATACGGGCCATGCATACCGCAACTTCTTGCCTTGATTTTCGGAACCCCTCGCAAACTTGCACCCTTTTATCTACCTGAGCCCGAATTACAGGTGCTATAATGCGCTTCAATCAAGAGAAGATCACTTAAAAGGGGATACGGGGCAGGAATATGACTCCTAAAGATGCTGTCTTTAATGCTTTGGCCATTTTCCGGTCGCCAAAATTTCTGTTTGGACTGGTGTTTATTGTTTCCGCCTGCCAACACGGACCGCTTCAAACCAAAAAGGAGATTGTCGCGACCAAAGGTCCGCCGCGCGTCCTGGTGATGCCGTCCGAAGTGACCCTTTATGAGTTAACCGCGGGCGGTTTAAAGGAGCCGCAGGCTGCATGGACTCAGCGCGGCAAGGAAAATGTCGACCGCGCGCTTGAAAGCGTTTTGACCGAAAACAAATCCAAATTCGTTGTATACAAGACACCGGATCCCGACGACGCCGGCGCAGAACGTCAGCGTCAAGTGATCGCCCTACAAGACGTTATCGCACAAACGATTCTTCTGGCGAATTATTCGGGCCGTCATCTCGGACTCAAAAGCGAATTGGACTATTCGGTCGGCACCAGTGCACAGTCACTGAACTCGAAAAATCGAGCAGACTACGCGCTGTTCGTTACCATGACCGATAGCTTTTCGAGCGCTGGACGCCGTGCAGTAATGGCATTGGGCGCTCTTGTTGGCATCAGCGTCAGGGGCGCCAACCAAGCCGGCCTTGCCTCGCTGGTTGATCTCAAAACCGGTGAAGTCATTTGGTTCAACGTATTCGCAAAGGGATTCGGCGATCTGCGGGAACCCAGCGGCGCAATCAGTGCCGTCCGCACGCTACTAGCGGAATTTCCATTATGGACACAGCAACAAGACGACTCCTAAAGATAGGCGTCCTTGCCGGGTCTTTTTTGGTCGCCGCGTGCCAGACGGCCAAACTGACTGACCTCAAACCCGGCGAACGCCCCAACATTCAATCGACCGAAGCCGGCCTATGGCTGCAAGCGGATCGGATGGAGCAGCGCGTCCAACGCCAGGGAAATCTAATCCGTGATCCAGAGCTTCACCGGTATTTGCATGGAATTATTTGCCGATTGTCAGCTGAGCATTGCCCGCAAATTCGGGTCTATATTGTCGAGAGGGCCGGATTCAACGCTTCTATGACGCCAAACGGCATGATGATCGTGCAAAGCGGCCTAATGCTGAGAACGCAAAATGAAGCGCAACTCGCCTATGTGCTCGGACATGAGATGGCGCACTATATTCGTCGACACACTTTGCAGCGTTGGCAAACCGTCAAGGAATCCGCCGGGTTCATGATGATCGTGGGTCTGGCATTGGGCGCGAGCGGCTTCGGTTCGGCGAGCCCTGTCGTGAATGCGGCAGTGGTCGGTGGAATTTTTGCCAACAACCGAGAAAACGAGCGCGAAGCCGATCGGCTTGGACTGGAAATGCTGGCAAAAGCCGGCTATGCGCCAGACCAAGCGTCGAAGGTTTGGAGCAATTTGATCGCTGAAAAAGACGCTATGGCGGAAAACGATAGCGGTCGAAGTTTTTTTGCAACGCACCCGGACGAAGGCGAGCGCAAGGAAAAACTGACGCAACTTGCGGCGGCGTTGCCACCGGCTAAATCCAAACCGACAGTCAACAAAAAACCATTCATCAAGGCGATCGATCGCCATAAAAGTAGATGGCTCGAAAAAGAACTTCGTCTCGGGAAATTCGACCGCACCACGGTTTTACTCGATCTGCTGAAAA
>DLVK01000010.1:0-6332 GCA_003444235.1 Rhodospirillaceae bacterium | reverse complement strand
CTTGATCGAAAATCCCAAATTCAAAACCACCGCAGACCGGCAGGCAAACCGAGAGGAACTGGAAGCGATCGTGGTCGATATTCTGGCTGAAAAGACCGCGGCCGAATGGGGTGAATTTCTCCGTGACGCCGACATACCGAGCGGACCGGTGCTCGATATCGGTGAGGCCTTGCGCCAACCGTCTGTGGCGGCGCGAGGTCTGATTAAGGAAACCGATCATCCGGCAGCAGGTAAGGTCGAAGTGGTTGGGAGCCCGATTCAATATAAAGGCGCCTTCGAGGATGAGGCATATGCGCCCTCGGCGATTTTGGGCCAGCATACTGAGACGGTCTTGTCGGATTTGCTCGGCTATGACAAGGAACAGCTGGAGCGCCTGAAAAACAACGGAGTGATCGAATGAGCGACAGTTTCGGCCAGGCTACAGATGAAGAACTCGACCGGCTTCGCGCAAAAATCGGCGAGCGGATGGAGATTGCCGAACCTCCCCATCTGACCGAAGTAACCCGGGACGCGATCCGCCATTGGGCCTGGGCGACCGGCGATCGAAATCCGCTATATCTCGACGAAGCCCATGCCGCGGCATCGCCCATCTGCGGCATTAGTGCGCCTCCGTGCATGCTCTATGGGTTTAACCGCATGTCGATTGGCTATCGCGGTGGCTTGCCCGGTGTGCATTCGATGTTTGGGGGCACCCATTGGCGCTGGAAAAAACCGATCCCGCTCGGCGCACAAGTCTCGACCGAAGTTACCTTCAAGGAATTGACCGAGTTTCCCAGCCGTTTTGCGGGGCGCATGTTCAAGCAATCCTCCCATATCCGGTATGTCGATGGTAACGGGGTTGAACTTGCCGACGCGGACAGCTGGGGTATGCGCACCGAACGGGTCAAGGCACGCAAGAAGGGCAAATACAAGAAGCTGGAACCGGAGTCTGTTTCCGAAGATCAGCTGTCAGAGATTGCCGCCGCCTACGAAGCGGAAATACCGCGTGGCGCCGAACCGCTTTATTGGGAAGATGTCGCTGAGGGTGAAGCGGTTCCGGGTCTGGTACGTGGCCCCTATTCGGCGACGGTCGCGGTTTGTTTCGAACAAGCCTGGGGTGGGCTTTTCATCAAGGCGCATTCCTATTGGTTCGATTACTTGAAGCGCCACCCGGCCGCAGGGATACCCAACGCCTATGGTGTCCCGGAACCGCCGGAGGCGGTGCATTGGGATTCGCCCTTGGCGAAATCCGTTGGCGTTCCCGAGGCCTATGACTATGGCCCCGAACGCATCTCATGGCTCGCAACCATGCTGACCAATTGGATCGGCGATCACGGATTTCTGGAAGAGCTTTACTGCGAAATTCGCCGCTTCAATCTGGTTGGTGACATCACCTACGGCGAAGCTCAGGTGACGGCGAAAGAAAAGCTCGAAGACGGGCGGGGCCGTTTAAAACTGGATATTTTCGCCAAAGACCAGCGCGGCCATGTGACCGCGAAAGGATGGGCGACGGTTCTATTGCCGTGTAAGAGCTGAATTTATCTCCAGAGGAGAATGTCGGAAAATGCGGTCTCACCGTCGCCCGTATCGTCCGGCAGTTCCGCGGCCATGCAATACCTTCCGCCGCTGAAGACCAGCGGTGTGCCATCGCGATAGCTGAGCTTCTCCACTCGGCCAACGAAGAGCAGGTGATCACCCCCGTCGATGGTACGTTCGGTGCTGCATTCGAAAACCGCCAAAGTGTCGTCGAGGACCGGGCAGCCTCCCTCGCCTGGGTGCCAGCCTATACCGTCGAACTTATCATCCGATGTCTGGGCGAACTGGTTGGAAACGGCCCGTTGGTGCGCACCCAATACGTTGATGGCGAAACAGCCGGCAGCCAGAAACCCTTCCCGCGACGGTGCTTCGTTAACTAGGCTCCACAACACCAGTGGCGGGTCGAGCGAAAGTGCTGCGAAGGAGTTCGCGGTCAATGCCTCGTGAGTTCCCGATGGTGTCGTTGTGGTGATCACGGTGATTCCGGTTGCAAATCGGCCAAGCGCATTGCGAAGTTCGCGCTGATCGAGCTGACCGTTTTCCGCGGCGATGGATTTACGAGCCATTGAGCCTAAATTCCCGTTCCGGCGTGATTCGCGGCAACCCTACACGTTTGTCTGTCGCGTGCAACCGCCAAGGTGTCCTAGGGCAGCGGTTCCTGTAGAGGCAGGCGCACCGGCTCGTTGCGGTCGGCGGACAAGTCGGCGGCGATATAGACTTCCATGACCTGGCGCGCCTCTTCCGGCGTTACCAGTACCGGCCGGTCCCGCAGGACCGCATCAACGAAATGCAAGGTTTCGTTCTCCATCGCGCCGGCAAAAACATGGCCGACGGATTCTCCTGGCATCGACGATATGGGCAGTTGAATTCCATCTTTCATCGTATTCAACACGACGTCCCTGTGGCTGTCATCGACGAGAAGCGCGCCTTCCGACCCCACCATTTCGATCCAGGTAGATGAAAAGTTCGGATACCCGGGCGGTAGAATCCAGCCCGCGCCGATTACGAATACGACCCCATTGTCCATGGTCACCGTAATCCACATACAATCCGACGCGTTTACTTCCTTGATCATCACCTTCTCGACCGCCTGGGCGTAAACGCGCACCGGTCGTGCCGGCGCCAAACACCAAAGCACGAAATCGAGATCGTGGGTCGCTTCCATAGAGGCCGGGGAGAGTTTGATCCGGCCGGTGATTTTTTTGCCGAGATTTCGCGTGATATGGCGGCTGATCAACGCGCTTACCGGTTCGCCGAGAGTACCGTCTTCGACGCATTTTTTTACATACGCGTATTTCGGGCTGAACCGCTGGGAGTATCCGATGGTGAATTTGAGGTTTTGCCGGTTGGCAATAGCGATTAGATCGTCTGCCTCTTCAAGAGTGAGCGCAATGGGCTTTTCGAGAAAAACATGCTTTCCCGCGAGCAGGCTTTCCTTCGCCATCGGGTAGTGAGTGGTTTCGGGGGTCGCGGATATGATGATGGCGTCGATATCGTCATGCTCTACCAAGCGTTCGTATTCGCTGGTGGCGGTGACGGGGTTTGTCGCCTTGGCCACTTCATCCAGGCGTTTGGGGTCGATTTCGGCGATGTGCAACTGATCGATCAGCGGGCTATCCGCACAGCTGTCAGCGCGAATACCGCCGCACCAGCCGGTACCGATGATGCCGACATTTATTTGATCTAAGGCCATGTTTGCCCCATCAATAGAAATCGAGGCGGCACCATAGGCGGAAAATGTTTATGCTGCCAGCACCAGAGGAGGGGCGGAGTGAGCAAAAAAGAACTTGGCATTGCGGTCGTCGGGTCCGGTCGAATCGGGACTTTGCGGGCAAATATGGCCTCGCGCCATCCGTCGGTGAATTTTCTGGCGCTGGCGGACAAAGACAAGAGCCGCGCCGATGTGTTGGCGCAACAGACAGGCGCTGACCTCACAACCGAAGAGAATTACGAAGCCATCAGCCATGATCGGGTCGATGCCGTCGTCGTGGCGACACCGGAACACGATCATACGGAAGCGGTGTTACAAGCTTTGTCGCTGGGTAAGCCGGTTTTTCTCGAAAAGCCGATAGCGCTCACCCTGGACGATGCGGACAAGATAATCGCCGAGATCGATAAGTCCGGCACCGAAGTGGTGATCGGATACTCGAGGCGTCATGACCGCCGCTGGATGATGGCGAAAGAACAGATTGCCGAGGGACGGCTCGGTGAAGTCATTGCCATGCAGCAACGGGTCTACAATACCCGCGCCCAGATGCTGCAGATATTGCAGCGTGCACCCGACGCAACCCCGGTTAACGACGTGCTGACCTATTACGTGGATATGGCGTGTTGGTTCATGGAGGGCATTCGTCCGGTCGAAGTGGTGGCGCGGAGTCACGGTAAAGTCTATCGCGAACTGGGCCACGATGTGGACGAGGCGGCCTGGGCAATCATCACCTTCGAGAACGGATGCATCGCCAATCTCGGTATCTTCTATGCGCTACCCGCGACATACCCCACTTTTGGCCAAAGTCCGCGCTTCGAAATTCTCGGCGACCAAGGGGCGATTTTGCTCGATGTGGACAATAAGGACAGCTTGTTATTCACCGACAATGGCGCCGAACACGCCTATGTACCCGACCACAAAACCAACATGCTTTTCATGCAGACCAATTCGTCCGGCGACTGGGCGCAGGGGGACTATTGGGGACCCATCGCCAACGAGACCCGTTCCTGGCTCGACCATTTGATCACCGGCCGCCCCACGGCACATCCAACGGCCCATGAAGGACGGCGCACATTGGAAGTTACGTTGGCAATCGAGGAATCCGCGCGGACCGGCGACGCTGTGAAGCTCTGACCTAAGGGTCGACCCGCTCCATACCGCGCGGATATGCGTGCACCGGCACGGCACCGTCGGCGGTAATTCGCATCATCTCGCCGGTTTGAACGCCCGCCTTGTGGTCCGGCGTAATCACATTGGGCTGCACCACCAGATACATATTTTCCTGTAGCTCCATATCTGGGGCAGGGAAGATATCGCGGCTTTTCGATCCCAGGACCGGCGGCAGGTAGCCGCCGCCAAAGCCGTGTACCAAGTCATCCCAGATCGAAAAACCCGCGTCTTCGATCACGGTCGCCGCTTCGATAATTTCTTCGGGCCGGGTGCCTGGCTTGAGCACGGCGACAATCGCATCGAACGCCGCCATGGCGACATCGTGAAGATCCCGGTAAAGCGGCGTCGGGTCGGCGCCGACGGTGACTGTGCGGAGTATCTGGCCCGCATAGCCCCAGAATTGCGCGCTCAATTCCGTCGCTACCATATCGCCCTTGTTGATTTTGCGATTGGATGAAAACTGCCGCGGCACGCAATATCCGTCCTCATCCATACTGTTGATCATGAAATAATGTGTCTGGCTGATTGCGCCATACTTTACGAACGACCGCTCGACGACGTCGCCGAGTTCGTATTCTGTCATGCCGGTCTCGAGGCCGTTCGGAATGGAGCCTATGCCCATATCGGACAAAATGGCGCCGATTTGCATCCAATCATGCTCTTCTTCCGACTTGATCAAGCGCAATTGCGTGTAGTCGCCTCCCATATCGATCAACTCGCCGGCACCGGCGGCGAGCTGCGCATGCTGCTTGACGGTAAAATTACCGACGACCCCGAGGCGTGTGGTATCGCCGCCCCGTAGTTTTAATTCTTCGAGCGCGGACCCCACCGCCGAAACGCCTCCCCAGCGCACGTCGGTTAGACGAGCCATCATTTGGGCCATCGGTAAATGGTTGTAATGATTGACGAAAAGCACCGGCTCTTCACCCGGTGTCATGAGGATTACCGCATCGTTGGTGGTTGGCCAGCCGGTGAAATAGGGAACCGCGGGGCCGATCTTCAAAAACCCTCGGATTAACGCATGGGAAACGTCACGCGCGGCCATTTTTTCTTCGAAAGCCGCTCGGCGTCGCAGAAATTCCGCATCGCTGAACATGGGATATTCCTGTTCGACGATGTGTTGCAGATGTTCGGGAAATTTAACCATCTTTCGCGTCGACTCTTATGGGTTTCGGTCTTCGCACCTTTTATAGCAGGATCGGTTCCGGGGACATTCCCCTAGCAAACCCCTAGCGAATTTGTGGATGACCCTTGGCCCGCAGTTGTCGCAGATGGTCCCACTGGTGTATTCCATTGGAAGAAAATAATAGGCGGCATCCGACATTTGCCGGCGAAGCGAGCATAAATGGCTGACAATGACTCCCAGGAAGAAGCACCGATTCCGGTAAATGGCTTCGAGCATGTGGCGATCGCGGTGCCTGATCTCGATGCGGCAATGGCGTTTTATCGGGAACATTTCGGTTGCGAGGTGACGGAGCCTGTCGTGGTGGAGACCCAGCTTGTGCGCATGGCGTATGTAGAACTCGGGAACGCCAAAATCGAACTTATGGAGCCGACGAGCGAAAAGTCACCGATCGCGCGGTTTATCGAACGCAATCCGAACGGCGGCATACATCATATTTGCCTGCGCGTGCCCGATGTCCCAGCTGCGGCCGAAGGCGCGTCGGAAACGGGTCTCCGCGTGTTGGGCGATGGCAAGCCGGTGAAAGGCTATGAAGGCCAAGATCTGTTTTTCATGCACCCCAAAGATACGCTGGGAACGCTGATCGAAATCGAATAATCGAAAATTTCAAACGCAAGCCTGAGAAAAAGGGGAGATACCGCCAATGGGCAGCGATAACAAATACGAAGAAATCCTCTATGAAGTGAAAGACGGGGTGGCCTGGATCACTATCAACCGTCCGGACGTAATGAACGCCTTTCGCGAACAGACTCTGGA
>DLVK01000184.1:0-7629 GCA_003444235.1 Rhodospirillaceae bacterium | reverse complement strand
GACGAGCATTGGCATGAATGGTTCATCAGCGATTCTCCCTGGGGTGGGCCGATAGCGCCGCCGCAGATTCAATCGCGGCCGCCGCGTTGGTTGCTGGGCCGGACCTACAACGTGCGCGGGGTCAGCTACAAACACGATTTCGAGTATTTGAAGGCGATCAAGCCCGGCCAGACGCTGACTATCTCCGGCAAGATTTCCGAAAAATACATCAAGCGTAATCGGGAATTCGTGCGGTGGGATACATACGCCCATGACGAAGAGGGCGATCTCGTCTTCTTTGCGTCCCGAGTTCAATGCATGGATGTGATCGAACGCGACGCGCCTCGCGAGGGCGTCGGTATCGATGGCGGCCCGAAACCGGAACGGGTGTAGGGAGGAATAGAATGGCGATCATTACCGAAGATACGCCGGTCGGCTACGCGCTTCCGCCCGTTTCGCGAAAGCTCGGGCTCGATCTCAACCGGGTCAAAACCGATGATGGCGAACTCGATACTATTCATACGGATGCGGATGCGGCGGCGCGCGAAGGTTTGGACAAACCGATCGCGGTAGGGTCACGCATTTTCGGTGTAATTCCGCGCATTATGATGCTTTGCTTCGACGATGGTTGGATCGTTGGCGGTAAAGGATCGGTAGTGACCCGGCGCTCGGCCGGTATCGACGATTTGGTCACCGCTAAAGGATACGTGACGAAAAAGACACCCGAAGGCGACGACAAGCTTCGCGTTGAGTGCGAAGTCTGGGTCGAAACCGACAAGGGCGAAAAGGTAATGGTCGGCCAGTGCAGTGGCTTGGTTGACCGGAGGCCCGAATAAACAAATAGCGTTAGCCGGACAGACTACGAAAGTTGTATCGTGCTGCTAGCGAAAAGGGAGCGATGAATAGGTGGCCGACGAGACGCCAAAAATACGAAAACGTGACGTGATCAGCATTCTCGTCATCGAGGATAACGCCGAAGATACGATGTTGCTTACGGGTATCATCGGCCAGATTCCCCATCAGGAATATGCATTGGATTTCACCAGCGACTGGCCGGCCGCGGAAAAGCGATTGGAAGCGGACGACAAAACCTATGACGTGGTGATTTGCGACTATTACCTGGGGCCGGATTCCGCAGCCAGCGTAATTTCCGGCATGCGCGAAATCGGAATCGATGTGCCGGTGGTAGTGCTTACTGCATCGTCGAGCCGAGATACGGACGTCGAGGTGATGGAACTCGGGGCCTACGACTATCTCGAAAAAGGCCGGGTGACGCCGGAAATCTTCGAGCGCTGCATGCGCTACGTGATGGCGCGGGTCGATGCGGAGGCGAAAATACGTCGGGCGGCCTTCTATGATGAGTTGACCGGCCTCGCCAACCGGCGCCTCTTGATCGATAAGATGAAATCAGCCTTCGAACGCGCAAAGCGGCGGGAATCGGAAGTCAGCATCATGTTGATCGATTTGAACGGATTCAAGCCGGTCAATGACGATCACGGTCATGAGGCCGGCGATGCGGTCTTAGCGGGCATCGGGAAGAGATTGATGTCTGCGGTACGCAAGACCGATATTGCGGCGCGCTGGGGAGGCGACGAATTCATTGTCGTGCTCGAAGATTTTAAAGAGCGGGGCAATGCCACCATGGTCGCGGAAAAGGTAATGACCGCTATCGAAGAGCCGATTACCTATGGCGATACAACGTTGAAGGTCACCGGCAGCGTCGGCATGGTTTATTACCCGGAATTTGCCCTCGACGTGGACGAGATTATCAGCGTCGCCGACCAGGCCATGTATAAGGCGAAACACCTCAATAAAACGACCGGCGCCGCCGGCGGAACGGTTGTCACCCTGTCGCCACACGACCTGTAGAAGTGTGTGGTCGCTTAAGTCCGGTTCCAGGTTTCAGGAAAGAAAATGGCGGAGGGAGGGGGATTCGAACCCCCGACACGTTTCCGTGAACACGATTTCCAGTCGTGCGCCTTAAGCCACTCGGCCATCCCTCCGCGTCGAAGGGCGTGACCCTAACCGAGGCTATTGGTTCAGGCAAGCGGCGGGTAAACGACTCGCGAGGGGCACGGGATTTGTGATATCCTAGTTCCTTATTTATGTTGGATTTGGGCATAACTGACGCGGCTTGGGGGGCAGCGTGTTCATAGTCCGATTTATAGGGCGTGTATTCGTACTGATAGGTATTCTTTTCGCCATTTTGGGGGCCGGGGTTTGGCTGTTCGGAATGGATATTACCGTCCCCGCTGGCCAACTCTGGTTTCAGACGGACAGTGCCTCGCTCAATACCACTCAATCTTTTGTTCAGCGCTATATCCATCCGGGTCTTTGGGACACCGCTATTGTGCCCTTGTTGCAGCGTCCGGCGTGGGAGGCGCTCGCAATTCTCGTATTGGTCTTTGCGCTGGTCGGCGGATTTTTATCGTCGCTCGGTCGGAGCCGCCGCCGGCGTCTATTTAACGACTAAAATCCGACCTTTCCGCGTATTTCGTCCGGTGACGCTCCAGCTGCGCGGAGCGCTTGCAAGGTGAGACTTCGGTCGCGCTTGGCAAATCGTTTGCCATCTTCATCGGTCAATAATGTGTGGTGCCGATAACGGGGTTCCGGCAAGTCCAGCAGCGCCTGCAGCAGTCGATGGATATGGCAAGCGGGTAGCAAGTCCTCTCCACGAGTCACCAAAGACACCTCCTGGGCCGCGTCATCGACCGTGACCGCCAGATGATAGCTGGTCGGCGTATCCTTGCGGGCGAGCACGATATCACCACCTATGCCGGGGTCGACGGTGAACCGGCCTTGATCATGATCGTGAAATTCGAGCTTGCCCGTGAGGGATGCTGCACGGGCGGTATCGAGGCGAAGGGCGTATGACTCGCCGCTTTCTATCCGGTCTTGCCGTTCCGCCTTTTCGAGCCTGCGACAGGTGCCAGGGTAATGGGGCCCGTCGGGCCCGTGCGGTGCGTTGCCGGCGGCGGCGATTTCGGCCTGTATTTCTTTTCGCGTGCAGAAACAGGGATAGATCAATTCTTCTCCCGCAAGCCTTTCAAGAGCATCTTGATACAGCGTGAACCGCTCCGATTGACGCACTACCGGGGCATCCCACTCCATTCCAAGCCAAGTCAAATCGTCGAGGATCGCTGTTTCGAACTCCGGCCGGCAGCGGCTGTGATCGATATCTTCGATGCGCAATAGAAACTTCCCGTCCGCGTCCCGCGCGGCGCGTTCGGCGAACAATGCGCTATAGGCATGGCCCAGATGCAGGTGTCCGGACGGGCTCGGGGCAAACCGGGTAATTGTCATGCCGGAGGTTTGAATTTCCGTATTCATCCCTCTGGCGGTATCCGGCCCGATTGGTTAAGTCAATGGCGATGACACCGAAGAAGATCAAACAAGCCCTGGATGAAATCGCAGCGCGCGACGCTGACGTGGCACGGGCACTGAAACAGGTCGGCTATCCGGCCCCGCGCAAACGTCCACCGGGCTTTGCCACTTTAATCGGCATAATTGCGGGCCAGCAGGTTTCAAGTGCGGCCGCGACGGCCATTCGCGACCGATTGACGGCAACCGTCGATCCAATGACGCCCGAACAATTTCTCGCCACCGACGTCGATGCCCTGCGTGCGGCGGGTTTGAGCGGGCGAAAGGTCGAATATGGGCAAGGGCTGGCCGAGGAAATGTGTTCCGGCCGGCTCGATGCCAGGCGCTTGGCAAAGCAGAGCGACGAAGAGGTGGTTGCGGCGTTGACCGCGATCCGAGGTCTCGGGCGGTGGAGTGCGGAAATTTACATGTTGTTTGCACTCAAACGGGCCGACGTTTGGCCGGCCGAGGACCTCGCTGTCGCCGAAGGGCTTCGAAAACTCAAATCTCTCGAAAACCGCCCAAGCCGAAAGGAATCCGAACCGCTGATCGAACATTGGCGGCCCTGGCGCGGCATTGCGGCAATGTTTCTCTGGCACTATTACAAGGGCGCACCGTAGGGGAGGACTCCGTGACTCTGGATGATTTAGTACAGATGGATGGGCCGCGTTTTGGCCCCGCGTCCGGCGACAAGCCGGAGCAGTTGGTGATTTTGTTGCATGGGGTGGGCGCCGATGGACAAGATTTGATTGGGCTTGCGCCGTTTCTTGCCAAGACTCTGCCCAATGCGGCCTTCGTATCGCCCAACGCGCCTTTCCCCTGCGATATGGCACCCTTTGGTTATCAGTGGTTCAGCGTTCAGGATCGTTCGCCGCCGGCGTTATTGGGAGGCGTTCAAGCGACGGCACCGATGTTGAACGCGTTCATTGATAGTGAATTGGCACGCCATGAGGTGAGCGCCAAACAAACGGCGCTGATCGGATTTAGCCAAGGCACGATGATGAGTCTGTTCGTTGCGCCGCGCCGGGACGAAGCATTTGCGGGAGTCGTGGGTTTTTCGGGCCGGTTGATTGCGCCCGAACTTTTGGCCGACGAAATCCAAGCCCGTCCGCCGGTAGTGTTGGTCCATGGCGATGCGGATGAGGTCGTGCCCTACGAGTCACTTTCGCTTGCAGAAGAGGGTTTGAAGACTGCGGGTATCGAAGTCGAAACCATGACCCGGCCCGGGCTCGGGCACGGGATTGACCCGGAAGGAATGGCCCGGGCGTCGTCGTTCCTGGCCGAATGTTTCGACCTCTGAAGCGAACCGTTGCTGGTTGGTTACAACCCCGTAAATTTCGAAGGCGCACCATTGCCTCATCTTGTGGGTCGACTTCAATTCCTGTATCTGGTGTTGAGGATCGACACCGCGCAGCGTCAGCATAAGGAGGAGCGGAAATGACGAGTGTCCCGCAGGAATGCCCGGCACTTGTTCTGAATGCGGACTTTCGTCCGCTCAGCTATTTTCCGTTGTCGCTTTGGTCCTGGCAGGATGCGGTCAAGGCGGTGGTGACCGACCGGGTAAATGTTGTCTCCGAGTATGAAGCGGTAGTGCGCTCGCCTTCGTTCGAGTTGGCGCTGCCGAGCGTAATTTCACTAAAAGAATATGTGCCCCAGGCGCGGAAGGTAGCTTTCACGAGATTCAACGTGTTCTTGCGCGACCGATTCGTTTGCCAATATTGCGGCGACGGCCTACCTGCCCATGAGCTGACGTTCGATCATGTGGTGCCGAAGTCGAAAGGCGGTCGCACGCGCTGGAATAATATCGTCGCTGCCTGTGGACCTTGTAATTTGCGCAAGGGTGGCCGAACGCCCGGCGAATCCGGCATGAGGCCGTACCGGAAACCCGACGAACCCAGCATGTGGCAGTTGCAGGAAAACGGCCGTGCCTTCCCGCCAAACTTCCTCCACGACAGCTGGGGTGACTTCCTATATTGGGACAGCGAACTCGAAGAAAATTGAGTTTTTTCGGCTAGAAACGCTCGGCAAGCCAAATCGAAAATCGAGAGGCGGATTTGATCGCTCGCGTCAGCAGTGGATAAGCCGGCGCGCCCTCCGCATCGTGATCGAGCGCTGTATCGCGATGCTCGAGTTCTTCCAAGCGAAACTCCTCGATCGTATCGATAAGGTCCGTTTCCTCTGGTCCCAGCCGGTCCGCCTGGCTTGCATAATGTTCGTCGATGACCTCTTCCACCGCGACGGTGCATGCCATTGCCGCGCGTTCGCCCAAAAGGGCGCTACCGTAGCCCAGCCCAAACCCAGCGACGTGCCAGAACGGTGACAGCGCCGATGGCCGAACGCGGCGTCTTGGCAGAATTTCTTCGAACCGTTCGCGGTGGCGCACTTCCTGTTCCGCCATTTCACGAATGACCTCGCCCTTGGGGCCGTTACCGAGCACCGCCAATTGGCCCGTGTAGATTCGCACGGCGCCATACTCACCCGCATGATCTACACGTATCATACGTGCGAGCTCCTCTTGGGGCTGAGGGTCGCCCGGAAGATAAAGCGGTCCATTTTCAGAGTTGGTACGCGTATCGGTCATTTGGTTGTCCTAGTCCCTACCACGAGGGAAAAAATTCCGGCACTTGCGGATATCAGCGCATTATAGCCCGCCATACTGATGCCGAAGAGCGACCAGGACACTTCGTCGCAGCGCACCACAGGCGCACGTTGCAAAGTGGCGTGTAATTCAGACAGGCTTTTCGGCAACTCAATGTTGCCGCTGCAGGTTGCCGGTCCTTGCCACCATTTGAATTCGACGCCCACGTGGTAGACCGCGATCGCACTACCGACGATAAGGACGAGGCCCACCAAAATCATCAGACGGCTTTTGAGATGCGCCACGCTCGGCAACAAAATCGCGGTCAAGGCCAGGCCTCCCGCAATCCACCATGGCCAGCGCTGGTAAAGGCAGAGTTTGCAGGGGTGTAAGTCGCCGAAATATTGCGACCCGTATGCACCGCCCAAAACAATGATGGTGGCGAGCAGGATAAGCTGCAACGGCAGGTTGGGTTTGTCGACGGAAACGGCCATGTGCCCTCACGGGTTACGCCAAGAATTTTATGGCGATGAAACCTCCCAAGAGCAAAGCAAAAAACAATGCGGCCAGCAAGCCGAGCCTCGCTTCGACAAATGAGCGGATTGGTGTGCCGAATTTCCATAATAGGGCGGCGACGATCAGAAAACGCGCACCTCTGCTCAGTAGAGAGACGACCGTGAAGGTGGTGAGGTCGAGCTGAGCGACACCGCTGGCGATGGTAATCACTTTGTAGGGGATCGGCGTGAAGCCGCCGGCGCCTACGATCCAAGCTCCATATTCCTGATACCAGCTTTGGAATACCTCGTATTTGGCGCCATAGCCGTAAAAATCGATAATCGGGCGGCCAACGCCTTCGTAGAAAAAGTAGCCTATGCCGTAGCCGATCAAGCCGCCGATGACCGACGCCGCGGTTACGATGGCGACGATGCGCCACGCCTGATCCCGCGCTGCCAGCACCATCGGAATTATCAATACGTCGGGCGGGATCGGAAAAAAGATGCTTTCGGCCGCGGTCAATCCCGCAAGCCACCAGATGGCGTGCGGGTGGGCAGCCAAATTCATGGTCCAATCGTATAGGCGGCGTAACATCTGCGCTCGAATTCCTCGCTTGCGTGAGTGGCTATTTCAAGTCGTCTGCAATCGTGGCTATGACCGAGTGCCAGTCGCCGGGAGACGTCTGGCGGTATAGCCGGGCGGAGGGATACCAAGGCGAATCCGTCCGGTCTGTCAACCATCTCCAATCCGGTGCAAAGGGCAGCAATATCCAAACCGGCAATCCGAGCGCGCCGGCGAGATGGGCGGCGGCCGTGTCGACACTAATTACAAGATCGAGCTGACACATAACCGCCGCAGTATCGGCAAAATCATTAAGCTGTCCCGAAAGGTCGAGTAACGGCGCGGAAAGTTGGGGTTTATAGTCCTTTTGCAGCGAAACCCACTCGACCCCTTCGAGGTCGAAGAGCGGCGCCAAGGCATCGAGCGGGCACGACCGATTATGGTCGTTTGCGTGGCCGGGATTGCCGGCCCAGACAAGACCGACCCGCCGGACCCCATTCCCGACCGCTGGCAATGGAACCTCTATTCCGTCGGGTATTGAGAGGTAGGCTTTGGACGATGGTATGGAGTCGAGCCGCTCTTGGCGGATAAACGGAAGACTAAGCAAAGGTAGTTGAAAATCGTAGTCGGGTAACGGGTCTGCGGGGCCGAAGATT
>DLVK01000427.1:0-6738 GCA_003444235.1 Rhodospirillaceae bacterium | reverse complement strand
CCCATGACGAGGCAGTGGAGTTGGCCGCCCCCTACATCAAGGGCATGTATGACGCCTATAAAACCTGGGGACAGGACAAGGTGATGCCGGAAGAGGATCGGGATATCACGCAAGAATATGCAGAATTGGCCAAGGATCGCTTTATCGTCGGTGATCCGGACGAAGTCGCCGCGGAATATATCCGCTATAACGAAGTGCTCGGCGTCAACCACATCATCATGAGCGTGCAGGGCGTCGGCATGCCGCAAGGTCAAGTCCTCGATACGCTGGTCCTGGTTGCCGAAGAGGTTATGCCGAAGGTACGCGCCGCCTAACGCGGATTGGGAGAAAGCGAATGTCGGACATTCAATTCGGTTATATGACGCGGAGTCAGCACACCCGCGACGAGGATATGAGTGAACAGTTTGCCGATCTCGTCGAGCAGGTGCGGTTATTGGAGAAACTCGGCTATTCCTCCTTTGCCAAGGGCAATCACTACTCCAGCGATCCGTTTTTCGAGTTTCAGCAGATTCCGCTTTTGTGCCGGTTGATGGCCGAAGCGCCCAGTATGCGCCTGATCGCGGGGATCGTGCTGTTGTCGCTGCATAAGCCTTTGGAGATTGCGGAATATTTCGCAACCATGGACGTAATGTCCGGTGGCAAGGTGGTATTCGGTGCGGCGCTTGGGTATCGCGATGTGGAGTACAAGGCTTTCAATGTTCAAAAGGGCACTGGCGTTGTCCGTTTCGAACAAAACCTGGAAGCGATCAAACGACTTTGGACCGAAGACAAAGTTTCCATGAAGGGCGAATATTTCGAGCTCGACGGTGCTTCGGTATCCATGCCCTGCATACAGGAACCGCATCCGCCGATTTGGATCGGGGCCAACGCGGACGTGGCGGTGGATCGCGCCGCACGCTTAGGCGATACCTGGTATATCAGCGCCCACCACCGTAAAGACACGCTGGTGCGTCAGGTCGAGTTCTACAAGCGCTGCCTGGATAAATACAAAAAACCCTTCCCCGCCGAATGGCCGCTCCGTCGCGAGGTCTTCGTCGCCGAATCGCGGGAAAAGGCGATCGAACTGGTCCGCCCCTATCTAGGCCTCAAATACGCCACCTATCACGCCTGGGGCCAGTCGGAGCCAATGCCCGAAGGCGATACACTCGGTCTCGAGTTCGATGACCTGTTGGAGAATAGATTTATCTTCGGCACCGCCGACGAAGTTGCGGAGCAGATCGTCGACTATTGCAATGTCCTTGGCACCAATCATTTCATCACCAGCTGCCAATGGCCGGGCATGCCCCACAGCTTGGTGATGGAGGGTATCCAATGTTTCGCCGAAGAGGTGATGCCTCGGGTGCGCCAAGGTCTTTAAAAAACCCCGGTCTTCAAAAATTTAAGAGGGAAAAATGAAATACGGTCTTTTCATTCGCGGTCAGTACCGCGCCGACGAAACCGACATGAAAGCGCGTTTCGACGAATTGATGGAGCAAGTGCGCATTGCCGAGAGTATCGGATTTAGCGATCTCTTGTCGGGCATGCACTATGCGGGCTATCCGCTGCAACAATTCCAGCTTCTGCCGTTTCTTGCCCGTGCGATGGCGGAGACCGAGAAGATGCGGATCATCACCGGGATTATTCTGCTTTCGCTTCACAAGCCGCTGGATATTGCCGAACAGCTATCGTCCCTCGACGTGATGTCCGGCGGGCGGCTGGTATTCGGCAGTGGGCTCGGTTACCGCGAAGTCGAATTCCGCGGCTTCGGCACCACTCAAAGCGAGCGTGTGCCGCGGTTGGTGGAAAATCTCGAAGCGATCAAACGGCTCTGGACCGAAGACCACGTAAACATGAAAGGGTCTCATTTCGAACTGGTCGATACCACGCTTTCCTTGAAGCCTTTGCAAAAGCCGCATCCTCCGCTCTGGATGGGAGCGAATGCGGACGCGGCGGTGCGCCGGGCGGCGGAGTTGGTCGATACTTGGTTCATCAACCCCCATCAGCGCATGGATACGATCGAACGCCAGCTGGATATCTACAAAGCCGCCCTCGACGAGTTCGGCAAGCCGTTCCCCGACGAACTACCGATGATGCGGGAAATTTTCGTGGCCGAAACCCGCGACAAGGCAAAAGAAGTCGCGCGGCCTTACTTGGAGGAAAAATACAAAGTTTACCACCAGTGGGGCCAGGACAAGGCGATGCCCGAAGGCGATGACAACCTCGACCTGGATTTCGACGAGCTGACCCGCGACCGTTTCCTGTTCGGATCACCCGACGAGGTCGCCGAGCAGATAATCGGCTACGAGCAACGCCTAGGGGTTACCCACATGGTGCTCGGCATGCAGGGTGTCGGTATGCCCCAAAGCCAAATGCTCGAATCCATGCATTTGTTTGCCGAAGAAGTGATGCCGAAGGTGGCGAGCGCCTAACGTTATTCGGCTGCGTTCAGTGTCGGTACGGAACTGCGCGCATATTTGCGCGCCGGTGCATTTACGATGTCCGTCAACGGGGCCGCATCGCGGGCCGCGGTGTGGCGGTCAGTGGAGGCCGTATCGTAAAGCGTTGTCCGTTGCACCGGATTACGGCCTATGGACTTGATTATTTTTTCCAGTCTGGCCGGCGGCATTTCCTGACCATGCTCGGCGCCGGCGGCGCGGGTAATCGTCTCGTTCATCAAGGTACCCCCGGCGTCGTTGGCGCCGGCTTCGAGACATGTTTTCATGCCGTCGGTTCCCAGCTTCACCCAGGAGCCCTGCACGTTCTGGATCACCGGATGCAGCACGAGACGGGCAACCGCGTGCATCAAGACCGCTTCGCGGAAGGTAGGCCCATAGCGAGCCCGGCCTTTTAGGTAAATCGGCGATTCCATCGGTACGAACGGTAGCGGCACCAATTCGGTGAAGCCCCCGGTGCGGGACTGAAGGTCGCGAATTTTCAACAGGTGGCGCGCCCAATGGATCGGTCGGTCTACATGTCCGAACATGATCGTCGCCGTCGAGCGTAGGCCGACCCCATGGGCAATTTCCATTACTTCGAGCCATTCGGCCGCGGTGAGTTTGTCCGGACAGATAATGTCACGCACTTCGTCGTCGAGAATTTCCGCTGCCGTCCCGGGCAACGAGCTCAGACCCGCCGTTTTTAGATCGCGCAGAAAGTCCTCGACCGAAAGGCCGAGCGTCCGCGCGCCCTGACTGACCTCGAGCGGTGTGAACGCATGAATGTGCAGACCCGGTGCGACGGCGCGTACTGTTGCCAACAAATTGAGATAATTCGAGCCCGTATAGTCCGGGTGAATGCCGCCTTGCATGCAAACTTCGGTCGCGCCCCGGTCCCAGGCCTCTTCGACCCGCCGGGCAACTTCATCGAGCTCCAAATCGTAGGGCCGGCCACGCAAGTTCTCGCTGAGCTTACCTTTGGAAAAGGCGCAGAATTGGCAGCGATAGGAACAAACATTGGTGTAGTTGATATTGCGGTTGACCACATAAGTGACGTCATCACCGACGGTCTCGCGCCGAAGCTCGTCCGCCGCCTCGCAGACGGCCTTGAAGCCGCTACCGCGCGCATTGAATAACGTCGTGATTTCTCCTTCGCCGAGGCGAAGTCCGTCACGCGCCTTGGTCAAAATCTCCGACAGGCGAGGGTCGGCGGGACCGTTGGTGGAAACTTCGGGGATCGCAATTGGGGCGCCCGGTGTCCATGTTTCGCTGCGGGCGAACCCTTCACTATCGCTCATTTTGCGAACGGCGCTGGCATAGGACGGTTCGGTCCAATCGCCGGGTGTTTGCGCATAAACCGGATAGATCGCTAAGCGTTCGATCAAATTTTTACCGGCGGCAGCGGTTTCCCGTTCGAGCCGGTCGAGGTGGGGCCAAGGGGCCTCCGGGTTAACGTGATCCGGCGTTACCGGCGATACGCCGCCCCAATCGTTGATCCCCGCATCGACGAGTGGTGCCAGCATGCCAGGGCTGAGGTTGGGCGGTGCCTGAATGTTCATTTCAGGGGAAAACAACAGCCGAGCGGCGGCAATGGTCCACAGCAATTCGTCCGTGGGTGTGTCCTCGACCGAGGCCATCTTTGTGCCGTCCTTGGCCCGGAAGTTTTGAATGATGATTTCCTGAAGGTGCCCATGGCGCCGGTGCAAATCACGAAGCGCGATCAAGGCGTCGAGCCGCTCGCCGCGTGTTTCGCCGATGCCAATCAGAATACCCGACGTAAAGGGAATGGCGAGTTCGCCCGCTTTCTCGATCGTGGCCAACCGGACTGCGGGTAGCTTGTCGGGCGAACCATAATGGGGCCGGCCCTTTTCGGTCAGCCGCTCGGATATGCTTTCGAGCATGATTCCTTGCGAGACGGAGACCTGTCTTAGTTCGGAAAGTTCGGCTTCATCCATCACGCCCGGATTGAGATGGGGCAGCAGACCGGTTTCTTCGAACACAAGGGCCGCCATTTCCGCGAGATAGGAGAGCGTGGTTTCATGGCCGAGCGCGGCCAGCTCCTCCCGCGCGACCCGGTACCGCAGTTCCGGTTTATCGCCCAAGGTAAAAAGTGCTTCTTTGCAGCCGGCTTTTTTCCCTGCTTTGGCAATGGCAAGCACGTCTTCGGCGGTAAGGTATGCGCGTTCGCATTTGCTGGGTGGCTTCGCGAAGGTGCAATAGTGGCAAACGTCGCGACAGAGTTTTGTCAGAGGAATAAAGACCTTGCGCGAGTAGCTGACGACAGTGCCGTGAGCTCGGTCGCGCTTAGCACCGGCCTCGCGCATTAGCGAAGCGAAATCGGCATTAAGAAGGTCCCGTTTTTCCATCACGCGGCGCCCGGTCGGTTCGCTTCGGCGGCGAACCTCTCGGCGATGCCGCTTGCTTCAAGGTAGGCCCGCGCCCGTGTGTCGGCATCGCTCTCCAACAGCAGAGCCAAATCGGCCGGCGTGTCGATATCAAGCGCCAGGCCTGGCAAGTCATGGTGAATGAGCGGTTCGATATTGCGCTTTGCCGCTTCATCGAGATGCGGCGCGAGGCTGTCATGGCCGAAATGAAATGGAATCAAGTCCGGCGGCGATAGCGCGATGCAATTGGAGCCCCGCTCGTCATGGGAGGGCACGATGCTCATCGCCGGTTGAGAGTCATGTCTCGCGATAATGGTTTCGATTTCGCTAGCCCGTAAATTCGGGGTGTCGCCGGGCAAGGTCAAAATACTGTCGATTCCGGCCTCGATCAGATGTTGCGCGCCCCGAGTCACGGCAGCACTCTGGCCGTCATTAGCGGGCTCGTCTTCGACTCTCGCGCCGTAACGCCCGGCGATTTCGGCGGCTTTGGCATCTCGCGTAAGCACCAGTATGCCCGCGAGCGACGGTGCATCTGCTGCTGCCGCCAACACGTCTTCCAGCATGGCCGCGAACAGGTCTTGCCGTTCCGCCGGGCTTAAAGCCGGCGAGAGTCGTTCCTTGGCGTTGCGAAAATCTTTCGCGGGCAAGACAGCCCACATTGACCGCTCCTTAAACGGTGGGAGCCCGAATCGGTGAGATCGCGACTATAGCAGAGCGAACTTGCTTGTCCCAGTCACCGAGAGGCGCGGATTGCCGCGCCGAACTCGAGTACATCCCGTGCGAGCGCGATCCGGTCTTCGAGCGATCGCATCACGGTTTGGGTAACGCATACCCGTCGAGTGTCGGTTGAAAGCTCGTCTTCGAGTTCCCGGTCTTCGCGGTCGATGACGAAGCCGTCGAGTAAGTCGTCGTAATGCTCGGCAATGGCCGTGGCGTCGGACTTCTGGTCCAGTTCGTGCAGCATTTTCGATGCGGGACCCTTTAACGCCTTGCCGCCAACGATCGGCGAAACCGCGATTACAGGTGCCGGACAGTCTTCAAGTGAGGACTTCAGGCCCGGTAGCCCCAATATCGGATCAATGCTGATGAACGGGTTTGATGGGCATATCACTACGGCTTCCAAGGCCGGATCTTTTAGCGCCTTTAATAGGTTGGGATGAGGTTTTGCGGTTTCGATGCCCTCGAAACGAAAGCCGCTTACGCGAGGCTCACAGCGATTTTTGACGAAATACTCCTGGAAAGGCAATTCGCCTTGATCGGTCGTCACCATAGTTCTGACCGGCCGATCGCTCATCGGAAGAATCCGGTGCCGTACGCCGAATTGTTGCGATAGTTCCGCGGTGATCTCGCTCAAGGTATGTCCGGTGGCAAGCCGTTGGGCGCGGGTCAGGTGCAAGGCGATATCCTTATCGCCGAGACGAAACCATGAGTCCCCACCTACCGTATCGAGCGCCTCCAGTACTCGCCAGCTTTCTTCGGCCCGGCCCCAGCCGGTCTCGGGATTGACGATGCTTGCAAGCGTATACAGCACGGTGTCGATATCGGGGCAGATGGTGAGCCCCAGATGTTCGAAATCGTCTCCGGTATTGGCGACGATCAAAAGTTCATCCGGTGCCAGTACATGGCTCAGCCCGAGCGCCAGTTTCGCCCCGCCGACCCCGCCCGTGAGTGCTACACAGCGGGTCATCGAAATAAATCCTCGCTTCTCGGGCGGATCAGGCCGGTGGCCGGCAACTCGCGGTCGAACGGATCGAACCCTCTCACCAGAGCTACGGGGCGTCCTTCATCGCCTTGGCCTTGCACAAGGGAAGCCGCACAGGCGAGTTCGTCCGCAAGGCCAACCAAACTTACGCGTAAGGGGCGCCCATGAAGATCGGGCTGCTGCCGCATATCGAGCAAGGCGGGTAGGCCCGCGGCGCCGAGCGCAACAGACGCGGTGC
>DLVK01000115.1:633-8127 GCA_003444235.1 Rhodospirillaceae bacterium | reverse complement strand
CGTCATAGGCAATAGCGGCGATCGGTAGCGACTCCTGACAGGTTGCCATGGGTGTCGGCAGCAACGATGTCTTAAAACGGTCCAAGGGCAATATCGGCGCCGGTAGCAGAAATCCCTTACCCATAAGATTATTGAGCTCGGGAATTTTCTCATCCGGCGTCAAATCCGTGCGTTCGACATTCGGATGACTGATGCGAAGACGGCCTTCGCGGGTGGTTACTTCGTATCGTGGTCGCACGAAATGCTTGCCGGCATGAACTTCCAAATGAGCTGGCCAAGCCACATCGGGTTGTAGCTTCGCTACGTCGAGCGGATAGGAACCAAATGCCGGCACCTCTTCGTCGAGCCAGGATATTTTGTCGTCACCCATACGGTTGAGGCCGATCGCGCCTTTGGGAATTGGGCAGGGGTGACTGTTTTGAATCCATAGCACCACCTTTTCATCGGCGGCGGGCGCTGGCAGGCCACCGTAGAGATCCGCCGGCCAGGCATTCGCATCATGTGTACAAGACAATACGGTCTCATCATCGCCATAGGTGTCGAGCGCATATTTGACAACATCATGCCCAGCACCATTGACAACATGAACGAACAGTTGGCCGGCAAAATCGTCGAGTTCGAAACGCTCGCGAATCTCGGCCGAATCGATCACGATACTCGAAACCTTATCGTCGAGCGGCTGGGTCCAATTCGCCATTTCATTACCGCCGGCATCGAACAAGCGACACCAGATCTTTGTTCCCTTGGCACCATAGCCGGCCCAATAATTGGCGCTGACGAGCCGCGTGTGCTTTCCTTCCCCATCGCGGAAGAATGCAAAATTCGTAGCGAAGTTGATCGGGTCAAGATAGCGCCGGCGATTCGTCAACATCTCGTCGTCGAGGCGCATGTCGTCGAGACTGATAACAGTGAGCTCGGAATCGAACAGATGGCGGATATGATCGATCAGTCGTCCCGCATCGAAGGCGACAACGAATACTGCCTTGGCATTGCATGACGGGAGATCGGTAATTGGCTGAGCCGGTTCGCCGAGCACAGTGGTGCCGATTTTTTCGATATCCTGCACAAAGCAACCAGCGAGCTTTAAGGCGCGACAATCATGGAGTTCGGCAAACGCATCGGTAAGGCCGTGCGGATCGTACAGCGCCACCGGGCCTGCTGTAGCCAGGCGTTCAATGAGCGCCGTCGCCTTATCGGTAACGAATGGATGGCCGATTGCTTTGAACGCGCTGAAGCCGCCGGTGACGTTGCTGAAGGTATCGATATTCAGGCTCATGGTTGGCTCAGTTCAGACTTTCGATCAGGCTGGCGCGCGTCGGAATTTTTTTATCATCGCGGATAGATTATGCCGGAACGCTTCCTTCCACAAATAGCTCCGGCTATTGACCCAGTTAAGTTGCAACGAACGCCGTTCGCCTTCGTAGGGCTTGTGGCCGTGCCATGCATTATCGGCGCAACGAAAGGCGAGCAATGTACCGGCAATCGGCGGCACGGTTGCGGCGTAATCTTCGATATCGGTCGAGGAACGCAGCAGACGCAATTGGCCGCCGTCGTCGTCCCAATCGCCATTTAGATAGAGCAGTACAGTGACCAGTTTGCCACCGGAATCGCGGTGGATTTGTCCGTCGCGCGCCCTGCATTGGCCGCGCACTGTCAGCATTGTCGGACGATCTTCGAGGTCGACGGAGAATTTGTCGCCGACCGCGCGTGCCATCTCGTCGCCGCGCAGCAGATCGGTCAGTTCTTTAAAAAGGGGTCCGGAATCCAGCGCCCCTATGGGAAAGCTTCCCGGTTGTCGGATGTCGGGGAAATTGTCGTTTATGGCTGCCAAGGCGTCGCCGGCAATAAAGCCCGGGACGATCACATGATCGAAGGGCGCACTTTCCAAGGGCGCGTCGCTAAATGCCGAATAGTTCAACATGGGACGTTAGGGGCCATTGCCACCGTTGATTACGTCGTTAAGTTGTTAAGATATAAGCCTTGGACCGGGAGAGAGCAACGTGCTGAAAGCTATTCGTTTTTTGCTGCTTCCATACGTCGCAGGACTTCGTTCGCAACGCGTGCGGGTTCGTCCAATACCGAGTATTCCCATTCGGCAAATTCGCCACTGAAAGGGCGCGCAATTTCAGCGTCGTAGAGTGATTGATGGAAGTCCTGAAATTTCGCATCTCCTCCCTCTAGGTCGACAATATGGACCGGTTTCCCCGTCGCTGCTGCTTCGGTAATCATGTTTACGGAATCACAGGTAACGATGATCGCATCGGCGGCCGCAAGAAAGCCGAAGTAAGGATTGCTCCCTTTGTTGTCCCAAAAAACCGATTGGGTGTGGTCGAGTGCATCACGCAGTACAGCTTCGTTCGCGCTTCCGGTCCGTCGGGATGCGGTTACCATCAAGCCTGCCCCGGTTTTCTCCGCTAGGACAGCCAAGTCTTCCCCCAACCTGCGCGCGATATCTTCGGTTAGGCGGTAGCTGCGATTGCTGCCCCCGATCAGCACCGCAATGCGAGGTCTGGGTAGAGGCTCGATGAGCGCGCGGAATTCGTCCGCCGCGTGCGCGAGCTTCTCCGGTGTGATCCGGTGCATGGAGCCGGTAAATGAAATTACATTTGGGCCGGCCAATCGATCGTGGTTTGGCGCGGCGATCAGATCGTAGTTCGCTAGGCGTACATGCGGATGTTGGACGTGGATAACGAAGGTCCTACCAAGGCTTTTCGATTTTACCGCTAATGCGGGCCCGACCGCGTGGCGGCCGCAACTGATAACGATATCGGGCCAAGGCGGATTCAGCGCGTCGCTACCGGGTCCTGCCCCATCGATACCGCGAGGCCAAAACATCGGCGGCAACCAGCGCCAGGGCAATTTCGGATGAATGGTTTTTTCCGTGATTTCCGCCCCGTCGACCGCCTTATCCAGCGCTTCGGCCAGGCCCAGACTTTGATTGACCATGCCGATCTTCCCGTCGGTCAGAGTCCAGATTGAAAGAGGAGACGTACTTTTGGCCATTGATTGCGGACTGTCCGGCGAGAGTTGGTGGGGATCGATACGGACGAAATAATATTTCGCACATTCTAATCTTTGTAATAATATTGCGCGACATAAAAGGGAACGCCGCGATGAGCCGGGTTAAATTAGATAAAATCGATCTTCGAATATTGCGAGATTTGCAGGCGGATGGGCGCATGACCAATGTAGCGCTTGCTCGCCGGGCCGGGATTTCCGCGCCTCCTTGTCTCAGGCGGGTTCGAGCCCTGGAAGAATCCGGCCATATCCGAGGGTATCATGCTGATGTGGACGGGGAGGCACTCGGCTATGGCGTTACCGTTTTTGCGCAAGTGGGCCTCAACAGCCAAGCTGATAACGATCTGGCGGCTTTCGAGGCGTTGGTCGCAGACTGGCCGGAGGTACGGGACTGTTACATGTTGGCGGGAGATACGGATTTTCTGCTTCGTATCGTTGCCCCGGATTGGGAGAGCTATAACCGCTTCCTAACCACGACACTGACCGCTGCGCCGAACGTGAGCCACGTCAAGTCCGCGCTGGCTATTCGTGCTTCGAAGCAAGAATTTGGCGTGCCGATTGACGAAAATATGACGATTCCATCCGCATCAGGCAGCTAAAATAGATTTATTAGATCAATTGTTTGAACTAATATCACATAAGGTTGGATAAATGCGTTTCTGCGTTCATTTATTTGAACGGAAAACCCAAATACCAGCCCACTAAGGAGCGTCTTAGGCCACTGGTGACCTCATCCACCCGATGGAACAAGTGCGATGGAAACATGATCACCGTGCCCCGTTTCCGTGCTTCTTCGAGTGTCTTGATGCGGTCTTGCGCGCGATCGGGAGCTGCTCTGGTTTCCTCAAGCATGAAATCGCCCCCCTCATACTCGTTCGGATGGGATAATTGCACGGTGACGCTGATCTTTCGCACCTTGCCAGGCCATAGGGATGATTTTCCATAAGGCGACGTGCTGGCATCGGTGTGCCACTGGTAATATTGGCCGGTTCCGTAGGTCGTGTACTGCAACGGCTCGTGGCCGTCCATTTGCCAGTGCCAAAATTCTTTATTGGCAGTTGCCACGCAGAGGTTTATGCGGTCGTAAATCCATTTATTGGCAGCTGAATCTGCTAACCACGCGATCTTCGAGCGCCGTTTGTCGCCCTTGGGATCGGTGTCCTTGGCGGTTTCGGCAGTGCTCGCAGATAATTTTTCGCAAATTTCTACGATACGGTCGCATTCATGCGGCTTTATATACTCAGATGCCAGGCAATATGAATGCCGAAGCCGCATCGTATCGGCTTATTTGTAGCCAACCTTTACGATTTCATAGTCTTTTTGGCCGCGCGGCGTGTTGACTTCAGCGCTATCGCCTACCGATTTACCGATCAGAGCCCGTGCAATGGGCGAAGTAACCGAAATTCTACCGTTACTGGGGTCGGCCTCGTACTCGCCGACGATTTGAAATGTAGATTCCTCGTCGGTTTCCTCATCTGCGACCGTTACGGTGGCGCCGAATTTAACTTGTTTACCTTTCAAGGCCTTAACGTCGATGATATCCATCCGGCTCGTCTTGTCCTCGAGTTCCATAATGCGCCCTTCGATGAAACTCTGTTGCTCACGCGCAGCATGATATTCAGCATTTTCGGACAAATCGCCATGTTCGCGGGCGGCCGCGATGGCTTTAATGATTGCTGGCCGTTCGACGCCTTTGAGCGTACGCAGTTCGTCCTGCATTTGCGATGCGCCATCAGCGGTTATGGGAAATCGTTCCATATTCAATCACCAGTCATTTGTGTCCCGCTTGGACCCGGAGGGAACCTCCATAATGCCCCAGTTTAACATCATTTTTGGGAACGGGCGGGAAAGTTAACCTTAAAACGAACCCTTAAAATAGGATTGCAGCGGAGCAACATCAAGTGTCCCTTGTTTCATCGCTGCAATGGCCATCACTGCAGCGCGGGCGCCCGCCACGGTCGTGTAATAGGGAACAGAGTGCAATAAGGCGGTTCGGCGCAGGCTGAAACTGTCTTTTATCGCTTGCTCGCCCTCTGTAGTGTTCAGGACCAATTGCACGTCCCCATTGATCATGGCATCGACAATATGGGGCTGGCCTTCGGCAACTTTATTGATTGGCTCCACTGCCAAACCTTGCTCGGCGAGAAAGCGTGCGGTGCCACGGGTTGCCATTAGGCTGAAGCCGAGTTCGATCAATTGCCGGGCGGGCTCAATAAAATGATCTTTGTCCGCGTCCTTCACCGACATGAAGACGCAACCCTCGATGGGCAGTTCGACGCCACTGCCCAGTTGAGATTTGGCGAAGGCACGTCCGAAATCGCTATCGATTCCCATCACTTCGCCGGTCGATTTCATTTCCGGACCAAGCACCACATCCACTCCAGGGAAGCGTGCGAAGGGGAACACGGCCTCTTTCACCGCGATATGCCCGCCATTGGCGACTTTGGTCAGCGCGAAATTTCCGATCGATTCGCCGGCCATGAGGCGCGCGGCGATCTTGGCGATCGGGACACCGGTCGCCTTGGCGACAAAGGGCACTGTACGGCTCGCCCGCGGATTGACCTCAATCAGAAATACCTCACCGTCCTTGACCGCATATTGCACGTTCATCAGCCCGATCACGTTGAGTGCTTTGGCAAGCGATTCCGTCTGGCGCTTGATTTCCTCAAGCACATCCTCATCGAGCGTATAGGGCGGTAACGAACAGGCACTGTCGCCCGAATGGATACCGGCCTCTTCGATATGCTCCATGATTCCGGCCACATGGACATCGGTGCCGTCGCAAAGCGCATCCACGTCGACTTCAATGGCGCCGGCGAGAAAATGATCGACCAGAACAGGATGATCTCCGGAGACCCGCACTGCCGTCGTCATGTAACGTTTCAGGCCCGACGGATTGTGAATCAGTTCCATCGCCCGGCCTCCCAAGACGTAGGACGGCCTGAGCAGAACCGGATAACCGATCTTTTCCGCGATCTTGCGCGCTTCGGGAAGCGACGTTGCTGTACCCGCATCGGGCTGACGGAGCTTCAGCTTTTTCAACAAACGTTGGAAGCGGGCCCGGTCTTCGGCAAGGTCGATGGCATCCGGCGATGTGCCGAGGATCGGAATGCCTTCCTTCTCGAGCGCATTGGCAAGCTTCAACGGTGTCTGGCCGCCAAATTGAACGATAACGCCGAGTAGATTCCCCTTTTGCTGTTCCGCGCGCACGATGGAAATCACATCTTCGGCGGTGAGCGGTTCGAAATAGAGCCGGTCGGAAGTGTCGTAATCGGTCGAAACGGTTTCCGGATTGCAATTGATCATGATCGTTTCGTAACCGGCTTCGCGGAGCGCGAACACCGCATGGACGCAGCAATAATCGAATTCGATCCCCTGGCCGATCCGGTTCGGCCCGCCGCCTAAGATAATCACCTTGTCGCGGTCCGAAACGTCGGCTTCGGTCTCAGCGGCTTCAACCCCATCGCCCTCATAGGCCGAATAGAGGTAAGGCGTTTGCGATGGGAACTCGGCGGCACATGTGTCGATACATTTGAATACCGGCTCGATCTTCTTTCGGAGCCGCGCTCTCGTCACCCGTTTTTCGGTGGTCCCGGCCAATTCCGCAAGGCGTGCGTCGCTAAAGCCGAGCTTTTTCAGCCGCAGGAAGTCGATTGCCTTTCGGGGCAGGCCTTTTTCCTTGACCTCGTTTTCGGCTGCGACGATGTCTTCGATTTGACGCAGGAACCAAGGGTCGATCTTGCACGCTTCGAAAATTTCTTCGACGCCAAGTCCCTGGCGGAAGGCTTGCGCGATCAACAAAATTCGGTCGGGGATCGGCTGGCGGAGCGCCCCCAGCATTTCGCTGCGGTCGTTTTCTTCGGCACCTGCCAGAGGTACTTCGTTAAAGCCGTTGAGGCCTGTCTCCATGGATCGGAGCGCTTTCTGCACGCTTTCGGCAAAGCTCCGGCCGATCGACATCGCTTCGCCGACCGATTTCATTGCCGTGGTCAGCGTCGCCTCGGCGCCAGCGAACTTTTCAAAGGTGAAGCGTGGAATTTTGGTCACCACGTAATCGATGGTCGGCTCGAAACTCGCTGGCGTCACCTTGGTGATGTCGTTGTCGAGTTCGTCGAGCGTGTATCCGACCGCGAGCTTGGCAGCGATTTTAGCAATCGGGAAACCGGTAGCCTTCGATGCCAAAGCCGAAGAGCGCGAGACGCGCGGGTTCATCTCGATAATCACCAACCGCCCCGATGCGGGATCGATCGCGAATTGCACGTTGGACCCGCCGGTATCTACGCCAATCTCGCGCAAACAGGCGATCGAGGCGTTGCGAAGAATCTGATATTCCTTGTCTGTCAGGGTCAGTGCCGGCGCGACGGTGATCGAATCGCCGGTATGAATTCCCATCGGATCGATGTTCTCGATCGAACAGATGATGATGCAATTGTCCGCCTGGTCGCGCACCACTTCCATCTCGAATTCTTTCCAGCC
>DLVK01000115.1:0-328 GCA_003444235.1 Rhodospirillaceae bacterium | reverse complement strand
TCCATCTCGAATTCTTTCCAGCCGAGCACCGATTCCTCGACCAGCACTTCGCTTACCGGCGATGCGCGCAGCCCCTGGTCGAGCAGGTCAAGATATTGTTGCCGGTTGTAGGCGATGCCGCCGCCTTGGCCGCCGAGGGTAAAGGACGGCCGCAAAATCAGCGGCAGTCCGACCTCTTCCAGCGCCTGATTGGCTTCCGACATGTCGTTGACGAGCATGCTTTTGGGTGTTTCGAGCCCGATCGAATTCATCGCCTCGCGGAAGAGCTGTCGGTCCTCGGCCTTGGCGATCACGTCTGCCTTGGCGCCGATCAGTTCGACGCCTAGCT
>DLVK01000355.1:0-2780 GCA_003444235.1 Rhodospirillaceae bacterium | reverse complement strand
ATTGTGCTCGACAGGGGGTGAAATGCCTTCCAATACGTCGCCCGTTACCGGCGCAGGCAACGCCAAAATCACATTATCCGATTCTTCAAGGGTGAGCTTCCTATCGGCAAAGTTCAGGCCAGTGACAATTGACTGGTCTGCACTCAATTCGACATCTCTCAAACGGGCTGTAAATGCGATATCTGCATTGTTTTTTTTCAAGTACGCCAGGGCGGGTTCGACAAAACTGTCCGACAGACCCGACTTGGCGATCATCGGTCGCGAGGCGCGTCCGCCGCGTCCAAAGGTTTCTTGGACGACAGGCCATAACAAGCACGCGGCCGCTTTTTCGGCGGGTGTGTTCAACACCGAGACCGCAAGCGGCTGCCAATATTTTTCGTAAAGCGGCCCGTTCGGATCGAGAATTTCGGTGACGGTTGTCTCTTGATTTGCGTGGCGAAGGCGAAGGGCAGAAAAATAATCCAACCAGCTGCTGCCCGGCACACGGCGATTACGGCGGAAAACCCACCAAGGAAACAATCCCAAATTCGGCCTTACGCACCAGCGTTCACCGCTTCGAACATCGCAAAAGTGAAATGCCGGTTCTTCGGGGCCGACCAGACTGTCGGCGGTGCCGATCGTATTTAGGTATTGAAACACCGCTTTGTTACCGCTTAGCAGAAGGTGATTTCCGTTATCGATAATGCGGTCCAATGTGCTGTCGTGAAACGACCGGCAGCGTCCGCCCGCATGGGTCGCGGAATCGTAGAGCACGACCTTTCGGCCTGCGGCAGTTAGTTTGACCGCTGCGGCAAGCCCCGCCATTCCGGCGCCGACGATGTGCGTCGTTGGCATAACTGCTAGAAAACCCCGTAACGAAGGACGATCCAAAGCTTCTTAAACTTCGAAACCTTGACTGGTTCGGCAAGTCGCTGCCAACCGCGCGCGCGCAATTTATCCAGGATGGCGTGGTAGACATGCATCATCACGATTGCCGGTCGCATTGCTTTCTTGCTGCATTTATTCATCGCCGAGACCGCTTCCGAGAAGCTTTGCTCGGCCATATCCGCAAGCTCATCGCATAAGGATCCGATATTCGGGTGGGTTAAGACGGTGTCAGGCTCGTCGCTTTCGATGCCATGTTTTTCCAATAACTCGCGGGGCAAATATAGCCGACCGCGATCGGCATCTTCGCGCACGTCGCGTAGAATATTGGTCAGCTGCAGGGCGAGACCGAGCGAGAGCGCGACATTGTCCCTTGCGGGGTGGGTTTCGCCGAAAACTCTGACCGACAGCAAGCCGACGGCACCGGCAACTCTCGCGCAATAGAGCTTGAGCTCCTCCATCGAAGGCGCTCGCAGGTCGTCTTGCGCATCCATATCCATGCCATCGATCAGGGCGACAAAATCTTCTTTCCGTAATTCGTATTCGTTCACTGGACCTAATAGGGCCCGGGCGGTCGGTTTTGACGGAGCGCCAGCATAGAGCGCGTCGATTTCAGCCCGCCAGTCGGCGAGCGCGGTTTTCTTTTCCGAATAGGGAAGGGGATCGTCGGCGATATCGTCGATTTCGCGGCAATAGGCGTAAATCGCATACATCGCTTTTCGCCTCTCCTCGGGCAGCACTTTCATTCCACTGATGAAGGATGAGCCGGAGGCTTCCACGACCTGGTGCACATGCTCCCAGGCGGATTCCAGACTTTCGGTTGGTTGGGAAATCTCCGCCACGGCTAACCTCTGGCCCGTCAAGGGGCGGTGATTCTAAGCCCGTTGAGATTCTTCCGGCACGACTTCCTCGCCGAGCGCGGCCAGTGCCGTAGCCGTAATGTGGCGCGCATTGAGTTCGGCTTCCTCGTACATGTCGTAAGGGCTAGCTTGATCTTGGAACTTGTCGGGCAAGGTCATCGGACGGATTTTGAGACCGGCTGGGATGAGATCGTTTCGGATCAAATGATCCATTACGCGGGTTGCGAAGCCGCCAATGGCGCCTTCCTCAATGGTGAGCAGGACTTCATGCTCTTTCGCCAGTCGTTCGACCAGGTCCGTATCCATGGGTTTGGCAAAACGTGCGTCGGCGACCGTGGTCGAAAGTCCTTTGGCTTCAAGTTCGTCAGCGGCTTTTTGTACCTCGACCATGCGTCCGCCGTAGGAGAGGATTGCGACCTTGGTGCCTTCGCGCAGAATACGGCCCTTTCCGATTTCCAATACGTCGCCGATTTCGGGCATCTCGACGCCAACCGATTCGCCGCGTGGAAAGCGGAATGCGATGGGGCCGTCATCGTGGGCAACCGCTGTTGCGACCATATGACAAAGCTCTGCTTCGTCGGCGCAGGCCATCAGTACGAAATTCGGCAAGCAGCCAAGATAGGTGATATCGAAAGACCCGGCATGGGTTTGCCCGTCGGCACCGACGAGCCCCGCACGGTCGATCGCAAAACGGACCGGCAAGTTTTGGATTGCTATGTCGTGCACCACTTGATCGTAAGCACGCTGGAGGAATGTGGAGTAAATCGCCGCAAAGGGCTTGTAGCCTTCGGCCGCAAGTCCGCCGGCAAAGGTCACCGCATGTTGTTCGGCGATGCCGACATCGAACATACGGTCCGGATGCACCTTTTCGAATAGATCCATTCCTGTGCCGTCCGGCATCGCGCCGGTCAAACCGACGATCTTATCGTCCTCGTTGGCGTGCTTAATGAGGCTTTCCGCAAAGACCTTGGTGTAGGCCGGTGCGTTGGATTTACCTTTGTTCTGCTCACCGCTGGAAACATCGAAGGAGGCAACGCCATGATACCGGTGATAACT
>DLVK01000103.1:0-2664 GCA_003444235.1 Rhodospirillaceae bacterium | reverse complement strand
ACTTCGCCGAAGATCTCAGAGTTGTTGCAGCTCGAAGACGCAGCATTTCGTGCACATTTCCGCAAATCGCCCATCAAGCGAACCGGCCGCGACCGCTTCATTCGAAACGTCCTAATTGCCGCCGGAAATACGGGAGCAAGCACGCTTGCCGGTCCGGTTGAAAATCTCCTCAACGATCCCTCGCCGCTCGTCCGCGCGATGGCGGTTTGGGCTGTTCAACGCCTTGTGGGCGACGATCGATTTAACGAGCTCCGGCAATTGTACGAAGCTGGAGAGAGTGACGCGGATGTCCGACGCGAATGGCGCAGCACATCGCCCAATACTGAATCGGAGTTTAGACGAAACGCTTGAGCTGCATTACCGCATTCAGTCCACCGAAGGCGAATGAATTAGAGATCGCCGCATCGATCTGCATTTCTCGAGGATCGTTCGGAACGTAATCCAGATCACAATGTGGATCCGGCTCTACATAATTTGCCGTAGGTGGAATTATATTGTCGCGCATCCCGAGTACGACTGCAGCCATTTCGAGTGCACCTGCGCCGCCAAGTGCGTGTCCCAGCAGCGACTTGGTTGATGATACCGCCAATAAGCCCGCGTGGTCGCCAAATACCTGCTTCAGGGCCCTTGTTTCCGTCACGTCGTTCGCTGCGGTCCCGGTACCGTGCGCATTAACGTAGGTAATGTCTTCCGGGTTCAGACCGCCATCCTTCAATGCACCGGCAATTGCCCGCGCCGCGCCCCCAGCGTCCGGTAATGTTATGTCCATTGCGTCGGAACTCAGTCCGTGCCCGACGACTTCCGCATAGATTTGTGCCCCTCTCGCCTTCGCCTTCTCAAGCGTCTCGAATACGAAAACGGCCGAGCCCTCACCCAGTACCATGCCCGTCCGGCCCTTTGAAAACGGACGGCACGTATCATTCGCCATGACCCGAAGCGCTTCCCAACCCTTCATCGTGCCGACGGTGATTGTCGCTTCTGCTCCACCGGTGACGGCCGCATCAACCATCCCGCTGCGCACCATAAGAAATGCTTGGCCCATGGCATGATTCGCCGAGGAACAGGCGCTCGCAATGGAGTAGGCCGGCCCCTTAATTCCGTGCTCCATGGTGATATGGCTTGTCGCCGCGTTAATCATCAGTCGTGGAACCGTGAAGGGGTGCACCCGAGATTTTTTCTCGGCGTATATAGTCCAGTAACTATCGTCGAGAGTGGTCTGTCCGCCTACGCCCGAGCCGATGACCGCGGCTGCCCGCTCACCAGCCTCGCCCTCAAAGGAAATACCTGAGTCAGAAATGGCCTCACGCGCCGCGATTAACCCAAACTGAGAGAACCGATCGAGCATACCCAGCTGACGCTTTTCGAAATATTCCTGCGGCACGAAACCAGCTACTTCAGCACCGATCTTTACGGTCAAAGTGTGGGTGGGGATTGTTGTAATCTCTCCGATCGACGAACGACCGTTGCTAATTTTTACCCAAAAATCCGCAGCAGTGTGCCCCGCCGCGGAGATAACCCCAAGGCCCGTGATAACTACTCTGTTCATACGATTTCTCTATAAATGAGTGGGCCGGTTTGATGCGTGAACTCTATATCTACGCCGCGCTGCCGCTTTCAGCTATCAATGCTTCGACAGCCTTCACAACGTCACTTACAGTGTCGAATTCAAGTTCCTGATCATTTGCGTTGAAAGGTACGTGGATATCGAATTTTTCCTCAATCGCAAAGATGATCTCAACGACATCGAGAGACTCGATCTCAAGTTCTTGCAAACTAGCAGTGCCGACAATTTTATCTCGCGCGACCGCCGCCTTCTCGGCGATGATCTCAAAGATGTCGCTTTCAACGCTAGCCATTCTTAATTCCCCGTACGGCCGTACTTTTTATCCTTCAGTGTTAACTTCCGACCGATTCAATGTCTCGTTAGCCCTTTTTGTCCGGCGTTTCAATACCGCGAAACTTCTTTTTCAACTTCGTGATGTCATTGAACATGTTTTCAAGACGCCGAAGCATCAAAACCTGTTTCACAAACTCTTTCTTCTTAATTGCCGGCAAACCGAGATAGACTTCGCGATCCGCAAGATTGGAGGCCACGCCCGAGCCTCCGCCGACAACGACATCATTTCCTATTTTCAGGTGGTCCGCCACGCCGACCTGTCCCGCGAGCACTACACGGTCACCGATCACACAACTACCCGCGATACCAACTTGTCCGCAAATCATGCAGTTTTCGCCAATAACGACATTATGTCCCACCATCACCAGATCATCGAGCTTCGTACCGCGGCCGATGCGTGTGGCGCTTATTGTCCCTCGATCGATGGAGGTACAGGCGCCAATTTCGGTATCGCTTCCCAAAATCACGGTCCCGATCGGCTTGATGCGGACAATCTCGACATTCGTTGCTTCAACGCGGCCGGTCGCCTTCGCAGTTTCGACTGAGCCTGCTTCGGGCGTAACAAAGCTGAAACCGTCGGCACCGATACTTGCATTCTGATGGACGATGACGCGATCGCCGAGGATAACGCGTTCGCCGATGCGTGCACCGGGGTGAATAAGGCAATCCTCCCCAAGAACAGCGCCTGCGCCAACGGTTGACTGCGGCATGATAATCGTCCCGCGGCCGAGCTTCGCACCCGGGCCCACATAAGAAAGAGCCCCGAC
>DLVK01000257.1:2363-2617 GCA_003444235.1 Rhodospirillaceae bacterium | reverse complement strand
GAGCTTACCGGTGAAGCCAATGACTATGTGGGCAAGGGCTTGAGTGGTGGCCGGCTCATTGTTAAGCCGCCGAAAGAAAGCAAGATCATCCCAGAAGAGAGCATCATTGTCGGCAACACCGTTATGTACGGTGCTATCGAAGGTGAGTGTTTTTTCCGCGGTGTCGCCGGCGAACGCTTTGCGGTGCGCAACTCGGGCGCGGTCGCGGTGGTCGAAGGTGCCGGCGACCATGGTTGCGAATATATGACCGGCGG
>DLVK01000257.1:0-2064 GCA_003444235.1 Rhodospirillaceae bacterium | reverse complement strand
TGGTTGCGAATATATGACCGGCGGTGTGGTCATTGTCATCGGTCCGACGGGCCGTAATTTCGCTGCCGGTATGAGTGGCGGCATCGCCTATGTTCTCGACGAAGTCGGCGATTTCGATTTGCGTTGCAATATGGCAATGGTCGAACTCGAGCCGGTGCCCGAAGAAGCGGAAATGCTGGAGAAAATGGCGCACCAGGGGGGCGATCTGGAAACGCACGGTAGGGTCGACGTGATGCACGACATGACCCGGAACGATGCCAAGCGCTTGCACTATCTGATTGGTCGGCATCTCCATTACACAGGGTCCGAAAGGGCCTGGCATATTCTCGATAATTGGGAAGAGTTCCTGCCGAAATTCGTCAAGGTCATGCCTGTCGACTATCGGCGCGCCTTGGAGGAAATGCAGCAGACCCACGGTGACGACCCGGACCTTGATCTCGCGGCGGAAGGTGCCTAAGCCATGGGTAAGGTAACCGGATTCCTGGAGATCGATCGTCACGACCGTAAATATCAGCCGGCAGGCGATCGCGTACGTCACTACAATGAATTTCTGATCCCGATGGATCATAGGGAGGTGTCGCAGCAAGGCGCGCGCTGCATGGATTGCGGCATTCCCTATTGTCACAACGGTTGCCCGGTCAACAACATCATCCCCGATTGGAACGATCTTGCATTCAAGGAGCAGTGGCGCGACGCTCTACAAGTTCTTCATTCGACCAATAACTATCCGGAATTTACTGGCCGTGTATGCCCCGCGCCCTGTGAAGAAGCATGCACGCTCAATATCGACGACCATCCGGTGACCATCAAAACCATCGAATGCACCATCGTCGATACGGGTTGGAAGGAAGGCTGGATCGAGCCGCAAGTGGCTGAATCGAAATCCGGAAAGCGCGTGGCCGTTATTGGCTCCGGTCCCGCCGGAATGGCCTGTTCGCAACAGCTTGCTCGTGCCGGTCATGGTGTCGTGCTGTTCGAGAAGAATGCCAAGGTCGGCGGATTGCTCAGGTATGGAATCCCCGATTTCAAAATGGAAAAGCATCTGATCGACCGTCGCTGTGAGCAGATGGCAGCCGAAGGCGTGGAATTCCGCACCGACACCCATGTCGGCAAAGATGTGATGGCAAAGGATCTCCTTGAAGAGTTCGATGCGGTGGTGCTTGCCGGTGGTTCGGAGAAGGCACGCGATCTGCCGGTGCCGGGCCGTGATCTCGACGGGATTGAGATGGCGATGGATTTCCTACCCCAGCAAAATCGCCGTGTTGGCAAAGAGCCGTTGGGTCTCGTTAAGCCGATACTCGCGGACGGCAAGAACGTGGTGGTGATTGGTGGTGGCGATACCGGGTCAGACTGCATCGGCACGTCTTTCCGCCAAGGCGCGATTGCGGTGACTCAGCTCGAAATTATGCCAGTACCCCCGGAACATCCGGACAAGGGCACGACATGGCCGTTCTGGCCGCTCAAGTTCCGTACTTCTTCGAGCCAAGCCGAGGGAGCGGACCGCGATTTCAGTGTTGCTACCAAGGAATTTCTAGGTAGCGACGGCCAAGTGGAAAAGGTTCATATCGTTCGGGTCGATGAGAAATTACAGGAAATTCCCGGAACCGATTTCGAGCTCAAAGCCGATCTGGTGCTGCTTGCGATGGGTTTTGTGCACCCGGTGCATGAAGGCATGATCGAAGAACTAGACGTCGAGCTCGACGGGCGCGGCAATGTCCAAGCGAATATCGACGACTACAAAACCGGCGTGCCGAAGCTATTTGCTGCGGGCGATATGCGACGGGGTCAGTCATTGGTTGTGTGGGCAATCCGCGAAGGGCGGCAATGCGCGCGGTCGGTCGACGAATTCTTAATGGGCGAGACCGTTTTGCCGCGATAGTCGGACACGAAAGTGTCGTATTTACACGGACTGGGAATAGCGGCCAATGACACTCATTCTTTCCAATGACGATATCGATCGTGTGCTCGGCATGCCCGATTGCATCGAAATTCTGCAAGATGCCTATAGCGAGCTCGCGGACGGCCGTGGAGTGGTGCGGGCTCGGACCGACTGCCTTGCGCCGA
>DLVK01000421.1:0-4138 GCA_003444235.1 Rhodospirillaceae bacterium | reverse complement strand
TGCGGGGCTACTCGTTCTTGAAGCGCTACACCCCGTTAAATGACCGCTTCATGAGCCGCCTGATGCGGAGAAAATCCGACTAGTCGCTATCTTTGTCGTCCGGCTCTGTTTTCTTGCTGGCGCGTTTTTTGGATTGGACCAGCGCGTCTTGCAGCAGAAAAGACAATGAGGGCGCGGGGCGGAATTCGTAATACATCTGGTAGGAAAATGCGCTGCGCCAAAGCCAAATCAAGAATTTGTTAAAGCCGAAAAGAAATTTGCTTGTTGGAGTGTCGCCCAGGACCATGGGGAAGGGCGCTGGAATGCCCTGGCTGTCGATCACTTCGAACCCACCTTGCTCGAACATCCGGCGCAAGGTTGCGAAGGTGAAAAGCCTGGTGTGAGTAAGATCGAGTATACCGCGTTTGCCGTAATTGAATTGTCCGATCAGATGCATCAGTCGCGCGACCATAAATCCGACATTGCCGCTAGAGACCAGTAATCTGACTTTAGGCGACATGGTCGCGGCTTTGCGCAGTTGATCGACAAAATCTTCCGGGGCCAGCAAGTGCTCGATGACGTCCAGCATCAGGACGTAGTCGTATTCTTCCAGCGTGACCGGCAGTTTTTTGGCATTGAGGTTGTGTTTAATAAATTTTTCGAACTTGATTTCACCCTTGGGCTCGAAAGCATCGATGCCGGTGACACGGTTGCCGGCGTCTGCGAGCGCGTTGGCGATATGGCCTCCGGCACAACCGAGATCGAGCACGCGCTTTTCCGTTCCGACACGTTTGATGGCGAGGCTGTGAGGGCTGTCGAAATCGAGTTTGGGCAAGTAGTGCTCGGCGTCCGCTTCCGCATTTCCGCAGTCGAACCGCCGGTCATAGAAAATGCTGAGCTCCTGGGCGCGCGCCTTCAATACCGTCTTTGTCACATCCCAGGCATATTTCAGGCCGTCCACATGGCAGATTTCGTCACCGTAATAGGTCGGAATCTCGAGTTCCTTGATCTTGAGGTCGGCCAGGACGAACTGGACGATAATCTCGCTGTCGAAATGGAACTCGTTGGTGTTGAGTTGGAACGGAATTTTTTTCAACGCGGCGACCGAATATAGCCGATAGCCCGAATGAAACTCGGTGAGGTCGGTTCGTAGCATCTTGTTTTCGAACCAGCTTAGAACCTTGTTGCCGATATATTTGTATTTCGGCATTCCGCCGTCGAGGGCGGCACCCTTTTTCATCATGCGGCTGCCGAACACTGCGTCCGCGTCGCCCGCCTTTAAGGGGGCCGCGAGGTCGGGCAGACATTCGGGGGCATATTGGCCATCGCCGTGTACCAGGGCGACAAAATCGAATTTCTTCTCAATCGCGAAGTGATAGCCGATCTTTTGATTGCCGCCATACCCTTGGTTTACGGGGTTGAAGAGTACGTGGAGCTTGAACGGAAATTTCCCCTTTTCCCGAATTGCCTGTCCACGCTCGAAGGTTTCGTCCTGGCTCGCATCATCGATGATCAACACTTCGACGGTAAATTCCGTCGCCAAAGATTCGGGGATTCGAGTCAGCACGTTCTCGATCGTCTTTTCCGCATTGTAGGCGACGATAAAGATCAGCAATTTCGGCTTCCGCTTGCGGGCCGAACGGGCCGGCGGAGTTGGCGAGGTGTTTTCAGTCGTATCGCTCACGAATACGCTCGTTTCTTTTAGGCATTAGACGGCGGGACAATACCGATTAGCGGCGCCTGCCGCCACCTTGCGTTTGGCTATAAGTGATTGACATCGGCGCGGTGGCTTCACACTCTGCCGCCCAAATCAGGGTGGATCACATACCTATGGCCTTCGACGATCTTTACAAGGAATTAGCCAAGCGCGAAGCCGACGCGCACGCCATGGGCGGTGCGGAGAAGCTTGAGCGGCGCAAGAAGGCCGGTGTTTTGAACGCCCGCGAGCGGTTGGACCATTTGCTTGATGACGACAGCTTCTTGGAGTCCGGCCTGCTCGCGCAATCGGCGGTGCCCGAGCAACGGGCAAAATCCCCGGCCGACGGTAAAATTGCCGGCTACGGCACGGTAAATGGGCGTGATGTGGTGGTGGTTTCGAACGATTTTACGGTCAAAGGAGCGTCGAGCGCCGCGACCAACATGAAAAAAATCGCGCAGATGCAGCGCACCGCGACCGAACGCGGCATCCCTTTGATTTTCTTAGGAGAATCATCTGGCGCGCGCATCCCGGATAATATGGGCGCCCTCGGTATGGGCACCTTGCTTGCGAACAGTCAGACGCAATATCGCAGACTGCGGGAGAGCCCCTGGGCTGCGGCCGTGCTTGGCATGGCCTACGGGTCGTCGAGTTGGTACGGGGTCTTGTCGGATTTCTGCGTGATGCGCAAAGGCGCAGTGATGGCGGTGTCCTCCGAACGGCTCGTTTCGATGGCAATCGGTGAGAAGGTGGATCCGGAAAAACTCGGCGGTTGGCGCCTGCATGCCAACGAGACCGGGCTGGTGGACCGGGTGGTGGATACGGACGAGGAAGCGCTCGACGAAATCAAAAAGTTCCTCAGCTATCTCCCCAGTCACCGCAACGAGTTGCCGCCGTCAGCGCCGGTGCCGAAGGGTTCGGACGACGCGGCCAAATCACTGCCCGATCTGGTGCCGGAAAACCGGACTCAGGTCTACGACATGCGCAAAGTGCTGGCGGCAGTCGCGGATAAGGACAGCTTGTTCGAGATGAAGCCCCGCTTCGGACGGACGGCGGTGACCACGTTTGCCAGGCTCGACGGAGAGACCGTCGGGTTCATTGCCAACAACCCGCTACACAAAGCCGGGGCGATGGATGCCCAGGCTTGCGAGAAAATTACCGACTTCATGGTGCTTTGCGATTCCTACAACGTGCCGATGGTTTTCTTCGTCGACAATCCGGGTTTCGTCATCGGTATGGATGCGGAGCGGCAACGGGCGCCCGGCAAGATTATGAATTTCATGAATGCGCTGCAGCAGGTCACCGTGCCCAAGCTGACCCTGATGATCCGCAAGAATTACGGTCAGGCCTACATCAATATGGGCGGCAATAAGAATGCCGACGACGTGGCCGCATGGATTACCGCCGAGGTCAGCTTTATGGACCCGGCCTTCGCCGTAAATGTGGTCTATGGCAAGGAGGGTGAGCGCCTCGAAGAGAGCGATCCGGACCTGTTTGCTGAAAAACTGAAAGAAATCGAGCTTAATAATTCGGTATGGGATTTGGCCGCTTGCTATGCGGCGCAGCAAATCATAAAACCCGAGGATACTCGCCAATGGCTCAAGCAAATGTTGCGCGTTCATCGCCGTCGACTATCGGGCGGCATCGGCCAACATTTGCTCGCAAATTGGCCGACCAGTTACTGATCGACTAGAGAAGAGCACATGTTCAAAAAAGTCCTGATCGCCAATCGTGGCGCTGTCGCCTCGCGCATTCTACGCGCACTCCACAATATGAACGTTGAAGCCGTGGCGGTGTATTCGGAAGCGGATGCGGCGTCGCCTTATGTTGCTGCCGCCGATCAAGCGATCGATATCGGCCTCGCGCATCCCAAGGAAAGCTACCTCAATATGGACGCGCTTATCGCGGCAGTGAAAGAGTCCGGCGCGGACGGTGTTCATCCGGGGTACGGATTCTTTGCCGAAAATCCCGAGTTCGCCGACGCAGTCGAAGCGGCGGGTGCAAAATTCATCGGGCCTTCGCCGCAATGGCTGAAGGCCATGGGGCATAAGACCGAAGCCCGCGATCTAATGGCCGAGCACGGCATGAATGTTGGTAGCGGCTCCGACCTTTTGACAGACGAATCGGATATGATCGCCGCGGCCAACGAAATCGGATACCCGGTCCTGATCAAACCCGCTGCCGGCGGCGGCGGTATTGGCATGCTGCCGGCCCAGGACGAAGAGCAACTCCTGAAGGCTGCGGGCAGGGCACGCTCCATGGCCGAACGTGGATTCGGAAATGGCGATATTTATATCGAGCGGCTGGTCGAAAAACCGCGTCATGTGGAATTCCAGGTCTTGGGCGATGCCACAGGCGATGTCTGCCACGTTTTCGAACGCGATTGTTCGGTCCAGCGCCGGCATCAAAAGATCATCGAAGAAGCCCCCGCTCCGAATGTGGCGCGCGAGGTAATCCTCGAAC
>DLVK01000382.1:726-3071 GCA_003444235.1 Rhodospirillaceae bacterium | reverse complement strand
CGAGTCACCTTTATAGGCGGGCACGAAAATAAAAAACGGCAATGCGAAGAGTCCAAACCATAACGCGACCAACGGAGCGGTCGCGCGAATGTTCTCCGCCCCCTCTTTCGCAAACCCAAACCAGGGAACCTCCGGCTGCACCAAGGCAACCAACCCGAGACCGAGACATCCCAATCCACCGAAATAGCCGGTTGCCCAGCCCCAACCGGACACCCGGCCGAGCATTCCGGGCGGCGCGACCGCATGCAACGTCGCATTATAAAAAACCGCGCCTAATTCAAAGGCGATCGTGGCGATCACCACGAGAACCAAAGCGAAAAGCACGAATTGTTGGTCAGGCTCGGCAAAATACAGCGCCGCAGTTGCGAGCACGGTGACGCCCGTAGCGCTTGCGACCCAACTCTTGTGACGACCGCTATGATCGGCGACGGCACCAACGACCGGGCCTAACAGCGCAACTACTAAACCGGCTCCACCGATGGCATAACCCCAAACAACACTTCCGCCGGTAGCGTCTCCATAAATACCCTTGGCAAAATAGACGCTGAAAATGAATGTGCCGATGACCGTATTGAACGCAGAATTCGCCCAATCGTAGAGACACCAGGAAAGAATGGCGGGACGATTCACCTGCCTGACCGATTCCTTTGCTATGCTGTCGGCCATCACCGACCAACCTGCCATAACCTAACACAGACAAGGACCGGTCCCATGATCGTAACCACTTCATACAATATCGAAGGCAAAGCCATCTCAGACTACCTGGGAATTGCCAGCGGCGAAGTTATCTACGGTGCCAACGTGTTCCGCGATATTTTTGCCGGCGTCCGCGACGTCATCGGCGGACGTTCGAAATCTTACGAAAACGTCGTCCGCGACGGCCGGGAAGCAGCGCTGGCCGATCTGGTCGAAAACGCAAATGCTTTAGGTGCAGATGCGATTATCGGGGTCGATATCGATTTTCAAACCGTCGGCAAAAACGGCACCATGCTTATGGTCGCGGCCACGGGAACCGCGGTGAAAACCCGCTAATTAGTGACCAAGGCCCGCAATTCGCGATTCGCAACCGTCAGCATTGCCAGATCGACCGTAGGATAGGATTGAATTTCGGCGGCAATTTCGGCCATCCGAGAAACCGCTTCCTGATGCGTCGCTTCCCATGCATCGAGCGCTTCGTCTCCGGTCTTGCTACCCGCGATAACGCGGGCGGTTATATCGCCCTGTGTGGCCCAAAGATCATCGATAATCGCGCTCAACGCCATCTGGTGCCAGGCACTTTCCGCATAAAGAAGATTGGCGCTGTGGCGCAGCCCATCGAGCCGGAAACGGGTTCCAACCGCAAAATAGGTGCGCGAAACCTCAGGTAGCGGTTTGTTGGTCAAATTGCCGATACGAACCACATCGCAGGCGGTCGAAAGCGCCTTTAAGTGACCAAGATCGTAGGCCAGTGATTTCGGCACGTTGGGATGTGTGAATCGACCTGTACGCTCGCGTGTCTCTTCCGCCATCTCCAACGGCATTAGTGCGTCGAGGGATTTTCGGAGCTGATCCACGCCGGGCTTATAGGTCTGCACATGACTGCGAATATCGAGCGGATGATCCCCATGACGCAAAAACCAGTCCGTCAAACGGTCCATCGTGCGTTGGGTTTCAAATAGCATAATGTTTTGGTCTTGCGCCGGCACCTTGTTGTCCAGCGCCTCGATTGCACGCCACGTCTTACGGAACTGAAACACCTCGCGCACTATGGTATAGGCGCGCGCAATTGCCGCCGTCGACATTCCGGTCCGCTCTGTCATTTCGCTGACGAAGGTAGGTCCGGTGCGGTTGATCATCGAGTTGGTGATCTGGGTGGCGATAATCTCGCGCCGCAGTCTATGGCGTGATACCGCAGCCTTATGACTACGCTGGATCGGCGTCGGGAAATAACGGGTCAAATCCTCGACCAATAGCGGCTCATCGGGCAAATCGGATTCGAGCAACTCGGTGTAGGTAAGGTTTTTCGCATAAGCCAGCAGCACCGAAATTTCCGGAGAGGTGAGCCCTTGCCGGGCCGACCGCCGCTCGGCGATTTCCTCGTCTTCGGGCAAAAACTCGATCGCCCTATCAAGTTCGCCGGCACGTTCGAACGCGCGGATCATCCGCTGCTGCTGGTCGAGAACCTTGTGGCCGTGAGTCAACTCAACCTGTAGCGACTGGGTTTGTTGATAGTTGTCGCGCAAGACAAGATCCGACACCTCGTCGGTCATGCGTTCAAGCAGAGTATTGCGCTGCTTTTCGGTCATTTTCTTGCGCCGGACCACATCGCCGAGGCAAATCTTGATGTTGACCTCATGGTCGGAGCA
>DLVK01000382.1:0-427 GCA_003444235.1 Rhodospirillaceae bacterium | reverse complement strand
GATGTTGACCTCATGGTCGGAGCAATCGACGCCGGCAGAATTGTCGATGAAGTCGGTATAGATGCGTCCGCCGTTCTTGGCGAACTCCACGCGGCCGAGCTGCGTACAGCCCAAGTTGGCCCCTTCGCCGACCACCTTACAATTGAGCTCCTCGCCATTGACCCTGATCGGATCGTTGGCCCGGTCGCCCGCATCGGCGTCGGTCTCGCCGGAGGATTTTACGTAAGTACCGATACCGCCGAACCAAAGCAGATCGACTTCGGCCCGCAGCATCGCATTCAAAAGCTGATTTGGCGTCAAGCTGCTCGCCGTGATTCCAAACAGCTCTTTCATTTCTCGAGTAATGGTGACCGATTTCGCTTTTCGATCGATGATGCCGCCGCCTTTGGAAATCAATGCCTTGTCATAATCGGTCCAACTTGAACGC
>DLVK01000011.1:0-7331 GCA_003444235.1 Rhodospirillaceae bacterium | reverse complement strand
AAATCGGAAAAGATATCGCCATACATATTGGAGCAGATCACCACGTCGAAATCCGCGGGACGGCGCACGATGTGGGCGGCGAACGCATCCAGGATCACCTCTTCCACTTCGATTTCCGGGTAATCGGCAGCGACGGCGAGGCAGGCTTCGCGCCAAAGCCCGTCGGTCAACTTCATCACGTTAGCCTTGTGGATGATCGTAATCTTCTTCCGGCGCTGCATGGCGAATTCGCATGCCGCGCGCGCGATATCGGTGGACCTCGCCCGGCTGATGTTGCGGACAGACTGGGCAAGATCCGGATTGGCCATAAACTCGCCCCCGCCCGCATACATGTTCCGATCCGCATAGAAGCCTTCCATATTCTCGCGCGCAATCACCAAGTCCATTTCCGGCACATGCGCCGGCACGTTCGGGCGCGTCTTCGATGGACGCATGTTGGCGTAGAGATTGAGCGATCGACGGATGATGCCCGACGGGTTGGCATAGGTCTGGTGCTCCGGCGGATAGCTGACATTGTCGTGCGGGCCGAAAATGGCACCATCGGCCGCTCTGATCCGCTCGACCACCTCGTCGGGGCAGGCATGGCCGTATTTCTCGATCCCCGCTAGGCCGATCTGATCTTCCTCGAAGGTCAAACCCAATTGAAACGCCTCGCTGACCGCCTCCAGACACCGCTTGCCGGCGGGCACGATTTCGGGGCCAATACCGTCCCCATCCATCACCATGATTTTCATGTCTCGGTCCTTCTCAATTCTTGTAGTCGGGTTCTTCGCGGTCGAGCACGCGCTTGAGCGCGGCGAAATGATCGGGCGCGCCCATGCGCTCGCCCTCGGTCTGTTCCTGGGTATGGGCAATCACCTCGGGCGGAAGCGTGACCAGCTTCTTGCCCGTCGACAGCGCCAGCACCTGCACCTCGCAAGCGCGCTCCAGGTAATAAAGGTCGTCGTAAGCATGGGCCACGGTGTGGCCGGTGACCATCACGCCGTGGCTCCCCATCATCAGGATCGACTTGTTGCCGAGCTTGGCGGCCATGCGGTCGCCCTCCTCCACGCTCAACGCGATGCCGTTATAGTCGTCGTCATAGACGATACGTTCGGAAAACCGGATCGCCTTCTGTTCCGCGGGCTTGAGCCGTCCGTCTTCGACCATCGTCAGCGCGGTGGTGTAGGGCTGATGCGTATGTAGCGCGCACGCCGCATGCGGGCAGGCCAGATGGACCCGGCTATGGATATAGAACGCCGTCGGCTCCACCGTCCCCTCGCCCTCGAGCACATGGCCGTCATAGTCCGCCAACAGGATGTTCGACGCCGTAATCTCCGACCAGTGCAATCCCCAACGATTGATCAGGAACTTGTTCTCGCCCACCGCGAAGCTGAAATGATTGCAGATCCCTTCATGCAGTCCGTGGCGCACCGCCCAGCGAAACGCAGCGGCCAGATCGACGCGCACCTGCCACCGTTCTTCTTCGGATAACATGGCCATAGGGGCCCCTCCTCGACAATGCGGCGGATTTTAGCCGGAGGTGACATTTGGGCAAGGGCGATACGGTTTTGTCATCGAGGTTTGTATGCTTGACATTTTATATGCATATACATACTATATTGCGTGAGAGGATAAAAATGAGCAAAGCCCAAACGACAAAATCAGACGCTGTGGATGTTTTCACCCCCACAAATTGTGTCAGTTATCGCCTGCGTCGCGCCGCGCGATTGGCGGCGAAAAAATACGATGCCGCCCTGCGCCCGACTGGCCTGCGAAATACACAGTTCACCTTGCTGGGCGCTCTCAACCATTTGGGTCCGACCAGCGTTGGCGACCTGTCCGACGCGTTGGCAATGGATCAAACGACAGTGACTCGAAACCTCGCCATCCTCGCGCGCAAAAATTTCGTCGAAGAACTCCCGAACGAAGATGGGCGAGTACATTTGGCATGTCTCTCTGACGAAGGAGCCAAAATTTACAATCGGGCATTACCCCTTTGGCAGGGGAGCCAGAAACTTGTTTTGGCGGCACTCGATGATGACCTTTGGCCTCTGATGATGGGCAACCTGCAGCAAATTGAGAATGCCTGCGCAAACACAGGTTAAAAAATTTCAACTTAAATATGCATATACATATTATTGCCATGAAAGGACCTACAAATGTCACAATCACTCCCGAAAATTCTGGTAACCAGCGCAGCCGGACATATCGGCCGGCCAACAGTTCTTAACCTTCTCGAAAACGGATTCCATGTCCGTGCTTTCGTCCGACAAATCGACGGCCGCTCGGATTCACTGGCGCGTGCGGGCGCAGAGATATTCGCGGGAAATCTCGCAGATATCCGGGACTTGCGACGGGCAATGGCTGGCATCGATCGCGCGTTTCATTGCCCGCCCTTCTCTCCGAATTCGCTTAACGACAATGTTCTATTCGCAATTGCCGCCGAGGAATCCAAACTCGAAGTCGTGGCATTGATGACGGCCTGGAATATCCATGCAACCCATCCTTCGGTTCACCAACGCGGCCATTGGATGGGCGAGGAAGTGTTTCGATGGATGCCGTCGGTCGATGTCATCCATCTGAGACCCGGACTGTTTGCCTTCCCCTATTTCCTTGGTTTGCCCGCCGTGGTGCATTTCGGCCAATTGTTGTTGCCGCTCGGGGATGCGCATAACGCTCCGCCATCTAATGAAGATATCGCCAAGGTCGCCGGTGCGGTGATCGCGGACCCTTCACCGCATATTGGTAAGACCTATCGTCCGACTGGCCCCACTTTGGTTACAGCTCAAGACGTCGCAGAAACATTCGGGCGCGTTCTCGGCCGAAAGGTGATTCACCGGGACATTTCCTACAATCTATTTCAGAAAGCCGCCCTTGCCCAAGGGTATCCAATCTCGCAAATCGCCCATATGCGTTACTACGCCGAGGAGGCGCGCAAAGGAGTGTACGCAATTGGCGCTCCTACGGACCATGTGCTGGCGGTTACAGGTAACGAGGCGGAATCTTTCGAGACCACGGCACGACGTTACATTTCTGATCCGTCATTGATTTTTCCGGAGCTTCAGATCGGCACCAGACTCGAATCACTAGCAGGCCTCGGCAAAACCCTGCTGACCCGCCCCCGCGATCTTGACGCGTGGGAAAGGCAGCGCGGTTACCCGCTGCTTAGAAACCCCCAGCTTGCCCATCAAAGCGACACTTGGGTCGAGACCGCCCGGAACATCGCCGATAGCAGGCAACCGCGCGCAGAAAAACTCGACACGAATGTTCAACGACTGCCGGCCTGAATCGGCACTAATCTTAAAGGAGACCTCCAATGGAAATACTAGATATCTTTGCCTTGCAATTCGTCCTTAGTCTCACCGTCATAGGTCTAATCGCGGCCTTGCGATTGGCCCCATGGCTCCAACGCCAAGAACTTGGTGATGCCTTGTTCTGGCTCGCTGTACCGCATGCGTTTCGGCATCTAGGCTTGGTGTTTCTCGTGCCAGGCGTCGTTTCCGCGAGCCTGCCGGAGAATTTTGCCGGGGCGGCAGCTTACGGCGATCTTGCGGCCGGAATTCTCGCGATCGCCCTGCTCGTCGCAGCGCATTTCAAATGGAGCGCCATGGTTCCACTCGCTTGGGCAACTTCCGTCGTTGGCTTGGTGGACCTGGTGAACGCTCTTAGCCATATCGAAGTGGTGCCGCACCTGCAGTCCGCCTGGTACATCCCCACAATTATAGTGCCGGTTCTGTTGGTCACTCATGTGATGACGCTGACCCGCCTCATCGCCTATCACCGAGCGAAAATTGGCACCATTCGTGAAGCCTGAGCGGACCACGGGGCGCCCGCCACTGGGCGCCCCGTAAATCTACGAATCCAAGACAAACCCAATCTCCCCCCCTAAAATGCTCCCCAAATACTAGTTTTGGGGAGCATCTCATGAAAAACGAAGGAAGCCGCGACGGTGCTATTGCGCGCGCCCACGACCGGATGGATAGCGGCGTATACCTGGAAGAACTGGCGCGACGGGTCGCGATCCCGACCGAGAGCCAGGTGCCCGAGCGCGCCGACGAGCTTTACCGATATCAAAAAGAAGAGATGGCGCCTGCGTTCGAGGCTCTCGGCTTCGAAACGACGCTGCTGGAAAATCCGGTGGCCGGACGGGGGCCGTCGCTTGTCGCCTGCCGGATCGAAGATGAAAGCCTGCCGACGGTGCTCGTCTACGGCCATGGCGATGTGGTCCGTTCGGTTCAATCCGAATGGCGGGAGGGTCTTGAAGCTTATGCGCTTACCTTCGAAGGCGACAAAATCTATGGCCGTGGCGTGGTCGACAATAAGGGCCAGCACACGCTTGCCATGAATGCCATGGCCGCGGTGCTCGAAGAGCGCGACGGCAAGCTCGGCTTCAACGCCAAATTCATCATCGAAACTGGCGAGGAACAGGGCTCGCCCGGCTTGAACCAAATGATTCAGGAAAACGCAGACCTTCTTGCCTGCGATATGTTTCTCGGTTTCGACGGACCGCGCAAATCCTCAGACCGCATGGATTTGAACTTGGGCTGTCGGGGTGGTGTCTTTTTCGACCTCATCGTCGACTTGAACCGCTCGGGTGGCATGCATTCGGGCCATTGGGGCGGTGTATTGCCAGACGCCGGCATTCAGCTCGCTCACGCCATCGCGACGATCACCGATGCGCAAGGACGTATTCAAATCGACGAATGGCTTCCTAAAGAAGTGCCGGCCTCCGTTTCGAAAGCATGCGCGGAAGTTGTCGCCGATACGGTGGAGGGCTTGCCGGACCCGGATCCGAATTGGGGCCAGCCGGGCCTCTCGGTGCGGGAAAAAACTCTCGCCTGGACCAGTTTCATAATTCTCGCCTACTCCACGGGAAATCCGGATAATCCGGTAAACTCAGTCCCTTCATATGCCAAAGCGCGATGCCAAATTCGCCACACGGTCGATGTGGGTCGCGATATTTTCATTCCGGCGCTGCGTAAGCATCTGGACGATCACGGTCTAGACTATGTGGAGATCAATACGGATGTGGGCCGCGAACAGTTTCCCGCATCGCGCACCGATCCTGATGATCCCTGGGTCCAATGGATTAAGGAATCTATCGAGATAACCACCGGCACAGGGCCAAATTTAACGCCAGGCTCTTCCGGGTCGAACCCGAGTGAACTTTTCAAAGCAGGGCTCGACACTCCGGTAATCTGGATGCCGCATTCTTACAGCGGCTGCAATCAACATGGCCCCGACGAACACGGTCTCAAATCCTATTTGCGTGAGGGGTTAGGCGTGGCAGCGGCTGTGTTTTGGGATTTGGGAGAAGGCAAGACGCCGAAAGCGTAGTGAAGTTACACGTCACATCCGAGGTAAGGTGCGATGGCTTTTCTAAATAGAATCAAAATTCCGACGAAAATCTTCGCCGGGTTCGGGATTGTGATCGGGCTGCTCTTGGTCGCAGCCGGGGTCGGGTCCTGGAGCCTTGCGGGCGCGAATGACGATTACGACGAATACAGAGCACTCGCACGTCAGACCGTCGCGGTCGGACGGGTGCAGGCAAATATGTTGATGACTCGAATTCACGCCAAGGATTTCGTCATCAAACCGAACGAAGAAAGCATTTCTCAAGTCAAAGCCCGCGCCGAAGAAACTATTCGCATGATCGACCACGCTTTGAAATTGGCGATCGACGACAAACGACGGGAAATCATCGACGCGCTTGAAGATGATTTGAAGTCCTACGTCGCCGAATTCCAACGTGTCACTGATCTCCAGGCTAAACGCAATCGTTTGGTATTTGAAAATCTAAAAGTAATCGGCGCAAATGCCGAGAGCGCTCTTACGGAAATAACCGAACAGGCCTATCAAAAGGAAAACCTTCAAGCGGCGTATCGGGCAGGTCGAATGCTAGGTTCGGTTATGCGCGCGCGTGTCCACGCTGCGCATTTCCTCATTCAAAATGACGAAGCCTCCTACAAAACCGCTTCCGATGAATTCGCTACCATCGACAAGCACAGCACGCAGCTGACCCGGGAATTGAAAGCCCCTCAACTCCATCGCCTCGCAGGAGAGGTTACAAAGGACGTCGAGCGCTACCGGCAAGTTCTCGTCCGAGTGCATAAAATTACCCACGAACGAAACGAGGCCATTCACGAACGTCTCAATAGAATCGGTCCAGTCGTCGCGAGGAAAGTCGAGAAACTGAAACTCAGTTTGAAATCGAAACAGGAAATCGTTGGCCCACTCGCGGAAGCGGAAATCGATGCGGCGACCGAGGTGACAATCGGTGTCTCACTGCTCGCTTTCTTCCTCGGCATCTCATCGGCTTGGGTTATCGGCAACGGCATAGCGCGCCCCGTCGTCTCCATGACCGATGCCATGAGTACCCTTGCGGACGGGGATACCGAAATCACGATCCCGGCAACCGATCATCGCGACGAAATCGGAGCCATGGCGAAAGCCGTTCAAGTGTTTAAGGAAAATAAAATCCGTGCCGATGCGCTGGCCGAAGAAGAACGCCGTATACAGCGCGAGCTTGCCGATGCCTATGGGCTCATCACCCAAAGCATCGACTACTCGTCCAATATCCAGCGCGCGATCCTGCCTCCGGTCGCTCGGTTGGAGCAAATGTTCGAAGACCATTTCGTGCATTGGGAACCGAGAGATGTGGTCAGCGGCGATTTCTATTGGGCCCGCGATTGGGGTGACGGAAAACTCTTCGTGCTCGCCGACTGTACCGGTCATGGGGTGCCCGGCGCCTTCATGACACTTGTTGCGGCCGGCGCCCTCGAACGCGCGATCCTGAATTTACCCGAAGGCAATGTGGGTGCCTTAATCCAACGCACGCACCAACTGGTTCAGGTGGCGCTGAATCAACAGACCGACGAGGGCGAGGCCGACGACGGGCTTGAACTGGGCGCGGTCTATGTTGGCCCGACGGATAAACCCGGCCAATCGCGCTTTATTTTTACCGGCGCTCGCTTCGATTTATTCATCGCAGACAAGGACGATGTCGAAATCATCAAGGGTACAAAAGCGGGCCTCGGCTATCGCCGCTTCCCGGCCGATCAGGAATACGCGGAAGTCGAAATCGAAAACACCTCAGGCAAAAGCTTCTACCTCACCACCGATGGCTTGATCGATCAGCTAGGCGGTGAAAAACGGCGAGCCTTCGGCAAACGCCGGCTGAGCGCCCTGTTGCTCGAAATAATCGACGCCCCGTTCGACGAACAACGTGAACGGATTAAATCGGCAATCGAAGTCTATCAGGGTGAAAATGTCCGCCAGGATGACGTCGCCATCGCAGGTTTCCGATTGGGCTAATTCGCGTCCAGCTGGCTTTCGGTCCGGCCCTAGCC
>DLVK01000512.1:0-5331 GCA_003444235.1 Rhodospirillaceae bacterium | reverse complement strand
CTATGCGGGCCTCGAAACCTTTGCGCCTGAAACCGAGACGTTGTTCCACTTGAAACCCAAACTTGGCGTGCGCTCGGTCGCCAACACTTTCGTTCGCGACCTAAATCCCTTCGGCGCCCAACTCGCCATGGTCGGAATCGTCCATTCGGCCTATCGACCCCAACATCAAGAGACCTTGCGCCTACTCGGCCAATCCCGTGCGGCCGTTTTCAAAGGCATTGGTGGCGAGGTCCATCGCAATCCTTACAAAGCCGGCCGGGCGGCCATTCTTTTGAATGGCGAACCTGGAGAGGAAAGCTGGCCGGCGCTGGTCTCGGGTGAAGCATTCCTGTGGCGTCAGGAATCGCTGGCGCCTGATTTGGTCGCAGGTGTATGGCAGGGAGAAACCGAACATCCGCCGGCCGTCGCGTCGATAACCGCCACTGCGGCCATCGCGCTGCGATTGCTCGGCCGCGCCAACGACATTGCAGAGGCCGACGCTCTCGCCGGCGCAATGTGGCAAACCCACCTAAAGACAGTTTCCCAAACAGCGCTCGCGGGTTAACCGCTCACCTAGCGCCGTTGGTGGCAAAATTGAAAACTCCTGAAAACATCGGTGATCGGGCGAGTTATCTTGCTTGTGTAAGCAGCGAACGCCGCATCCAGCATAAGCTGCAGCCATATTGCCCTGAGCGAAACCGCATCAATGGCCTCTATGGGGCATATGATGATGCGTATTGGACATGCCACCGATCTTTTTTACCGGAGCTTGAAAGCTGACCCGGCTGCCATCGGCAAACCCGAACGTAACCTCGACTTTGTCACCGGCCGTAAGCGCCCTCTTAGGGTGCATCAGCATAAGGTGGAATCCCCCCGGAGCCATCTTCAGGGTGCCATTTGCAGGAATGGTTATTTGGTCCTGCTTGACCATGGTCCCGATTCCGTTTTCCACCTTGGAAAGGTGTAATTCGACTTTTTCGTAAGTAGGGCTCGCAACGAAGACGAGGTGGACCGGCGCGGTGGTGCGGTTATGAAGTGTGGCATACCCCGCATGCATCCGCATATTCGGCGGCGCCTCACGCACCCACGGCTCGGATACCGTAACTTTGGTATCCGCCAGGGCGTGAATTGGCGGAAACAACCATGCCAAGGCGATAGCTGCTGTACCAAGGAGGATCTGGTTAAGAAACATGCCGACTTTCGCTGTAGCAGTTTGGTGCATTGCAGGACTCTTTTTACGATTGCGCCAAAGCAATCATACATGCCAGTGCCGCGCAGGCAGTCAAAATACCGTTACTGCGACAATTCGATCATCCGCTGATCCGCTCACAACGCCGATGGTTCCAGCCCTCGTAAGGCTATCTCGAATCCATGCGCCGCAGCATCGAGAGCACCATAAAGACCGCCATCGCTGCCGACAGGTGTTTAAGCGTGTGACCGCTAACCGTGCCAGCTAACATCTCGAAGATGGGACGATCTGCAATTTCCAAAATCTTCGCCACAGCGTACCAGGCGAGCATGGCATACATATGTGGCGTGCTGGTGTAACGGCCGCCAGGATAGAACCAGCAGAGCAGCGGCAAGGCGATGATCGGGTAAATTTGGACGAGCGCATAAAAGCGGAGGTCTCCCCCGATTCCGAATTGGCTCAGATCCCAAAGCATGGCTGCCGTCGCTAAAAACAAAAGTAGCGGCAACAGCCAAAAGACACCGATCCTCTGATCTGTCCGGTCAGCGAGAAAAGCCGCGAACAACCCCATGAAGGCGATCGCGATGGGCGCGCGATCCCAATATAACGGGCCGTTGGAGGGTGCCCAGTGATAGTAGCTCGACCCGAGCATCACCAATGTGACGCCACCGAAGAAAACCAAGTAGGGCCACGCATGGTATCGGAATTCGAAAGCTTCCCGGCCGCGCCGCCCGAACACCAACACCAATCCCATTACCCCAAGCACGCCGAAGGGCAGGTTCGACGCCACATCGGCGAAATTGGGGATACCGAGGCAAGACCGCTGGTCGGCGAAATTATGATAATTGGGATCGACGGGAAGCGGCGACAACATCAACGCGCCCGCGAACATGGCGACAAACAGCCCGATCAGGATGCCGAGTTTCTGGGAGTCGCTGAGATTTTTCATACTCGGGCACTAAATCCGCTGAACCGTTCGAAGGCATCGCCACCGGCAATTACCGCGACAATGCCACCTTCAACACAGTGTACAAAATCCGCAAGGCACGAGAAATGCCGGGTGCACGGGTATTCCCCTAATGCAGTTTTTAATTTTGGGAGACCGTAACCCATTGAAAAAAATGGAGGGCGTACACGGACTCGAACCGTGGACCCGCTGATTAAGAGTTGGCTGATATTTGTTTGAAATCAAAAAGGTTTGGCAATTTTGCGGCTGGGTTTGACCGCAGAATTCCAGCGCCGACACGCCGGAAGCCGACCGACGCCATCACTGGCTTTAACTGGACGAATTCCAATCCTTCACCACGCTCTCCATGGCCAACATGCTTTCGGAGTTGCGCAAGTATCGCGTCGGCCTCTGCATGGCGCACCAGTACATGCATCAACTCGACCCCGACATCCGCCACGCGGTCCTCGGCAATGCGGGAACGCTGATTTCATTTCGCGTCGGTGCGGAAGACGCGCCGATCCTAGCGAGAGAGTTTCAACCGACCTCCAACACAACCGATCTCGTCAGCCTACCGAACTACGAGATGTATATGAAATTGATGATCGACGGCGCGCCGTCGCGGGCGTTTAGCGCTACATCGCTTGGGCCTCAAAGATCATAGACTGCCTAATCGTCATAACTACCGGATACTCTTCCTATCCAAGATCGCCTCGATCTTTGCCTTGCTCTCCGCGAGGATGGTTTTCGGCTCCGGGTCGCCCAGGTAATCGAGCATTGCCCTGGCTTTGGTCTCGGCATTATTTCGCGTGATGCTCTTGGGGTTCAGAGTCTTGCCGTCTTTGGAGAGTGTTTTCGGAAAGGGAATCGGCTCAATAATCCCAACACTGAGGCCTGCAATATTGACAAAGTAATCTCCCGATGCCGCCATGGCGAAAGTCGAGAAGCCTTTTCCATTACGCCGCAAGACTTGCAAAGGTGCGAACTGACTTTTTGAGACCGCCAACACGTCCTTCGAATTTTTTGTTTTTAAATCCAGGGCATTTAGGGTCCAAATTCGAATAGCACCATCTTTACCGTTGCTGGCCAACAAGCGACCGTCGTTTGATACGAATACAGTTGAAATCCAACCTTTGTGGCCCATCAAAGGCTTCGCTGCGACACTACCGTCCCTTTTCCAAAACCGCAGGAGCGTATCGAGCCCCCCAGACACGACCAACTCGCCCGCTCTTGAAACGGATACCCCCTTAACCCATCCCCAATGTCCGAGAAGTGAGTTGGGCTTGCGTTGTGGCCGCTTTTCCCAGATCAACGTACCGTCGCTTTTCCAAAGCCGGACGGCACCCCCGCTACCCGCAGATGCAAACACCGACCCATCCGCTGAAATCGCAACGGAATTCACCTCCCATTTATGCGTATTGCTAAGAATTCGGATTGAAGTTCCGTCTCGCCGCCACAGGCGGATCGACCTGTCCGCTCCTCCCGATACGACCAAGTTTCCGGAAGGAGAAACAACGACCGCGGTTACCGGCCCGCGATGTCCAAGTAACGGCTTCCCAATGGGTCGTCCATCTCGTGACCAAAGACGTATCGTTCCATCCGTACCGCCTGACGCTATCAAATCTGCACGCGACGATATGGCGACGGCGTTAATCGGCCCCGTATGCCCTGTAAGGGAGGGTGTAATAGCCGACCCTTCTTTGCTCCACAGCCTTACCGTGCCGTCCCGCCCTGCTGTCACTATGACATCACCTGTCGCTGCAACGGCCGCGATCATACCGCGATGCGCATTAGCCAAAGCACTCTGCAAATTCATTCCAGCATCCCAAATGGACACTGCACCGTCATCGTCAGCAGTTGCGATAAGCGCGCCGCTTCTAGCGGTCGCAATTGAATTAATCTTTCCGACGCGGAATTTTCGCGAACGACTTATCTTGTTTCTATCGAGATGCAACAGGTGAACCACGTAATCCTTGTCTGTTACGGCAATGACATCGCCGCCAACCGGAACCAGGTTCTGGCCGGTACCTCGACCCCCATAAATCACACCTGGAATTTGAACGACCGAACCAGTCGATGACCCGTCTTTCCGCCACAGTCGGATTGTGCCTTTGTACTCAAATGTGACGATACCGGAGTTCGTGGCAATCACAGACCTGAAATACTCTCTTAGTCCAACGTCTAGATTCGCGATAAAGGTTCCATCCGATTTCCATATTTTCGGCACTCTATCTTTACCGACAGACACGATAAGATTTCCGTCCGGTGAAATTGAAATTCCGGTAACAGGCCCTTCATGTTCATGGAATGATTCAGCGAACCACTTTCCGTTGGGATTGAGAGTTCGAATTTTCCCGTTGCGCCCGCCAACTGCGATTCGTTTGCCGTTCCCTGAAATTGCGATGGGCGGTAGCGCTACTTTGGTTCCCATTGAGGCTTCGCCAAGTTTGCCACCATCTGGTCCCCAAATCTGGACGAGTCCTTTATCAAAAAGCAAAGTAACAATTACGCGTCCATCAGAGGACATCGCCTTTAACTGGCCAGGAATCCTTGTACCCTGGGGTTGCCACTCTTTCGATTTATCGTCATAGCGCCAAAGACGAACAGTTCTGTCCGCGCCCCCTGTTGCAAGCATATTTCCATTGGCGGACACCAAGACGGTACGGACTGCCCCTCGATGCATTCCGAACCGCTTCCCCGTTTTGGCATTTTGGCGTGAACCAATCGGCTTCCCGCTCGCCCCCCAGCGCTGCAGCAATTCAGGCTTGGCGAACAGGGCCTTCAAATCAGAAATAAGCCTTTCGGATTTGCCTTTTGCCGAATGGACGGGACTATTTGTGAGCGAGACTGCCGCCGCCACCAAGACAGTTAGCAATCCTCGACTTACCAATTTCGCCATAATTCCGAGCCCCCCGTGTACGCGCAGCTTACGCAACCGGATCGAGTATAACCAACTGTCAAAACACGAGACCAAATTTTCGAACTTTGCCACGCCGACAAGACTATTTCCCGCCAGATCGCTAATCATCGGAAAAGACAACGCGCGCGGGCTCGACTTACACACCATAATCGAGGCGAGCCTATAGCGAGCCTAAGATTTCCGCCAAAATTGGAAATCCCAATTTATCTAGTATTTTCAGTGAGTTTTTGGAGGGCGTACGGGGACTCGAACCCCGGACCCGCTGATTAAGAGTCAGCTGCTCTACCAACTGAGCTA
>DLVK01000290.1:0-2807 GCA_003444235.1 Rhodospirillaceae bacterium | reverse complement strand
CCCCCGTCAGCTTTATTTGTTTGCCGTGCTGAGCTGTATCGTCATCCTTTGGATGTTCAATGTGGTCATCGACTACATTCCCTCGATACTCGCACTTCTCGCCTTTATTCTTTACGGCATAGCGCCAACGGAAGTGGTGCTCAGCGGATTTTCATCCCCGACATTCTTTATGGCTATGAGCGTGTTCGGTCTCGCAGCAGTAATCGTTATGTCCGGGCTGGGCTTTCGCATGCTGCTTTGGCTGCTGCGCGTCGGACCACCTCATCCAATCTGGCAATTCATGGCGTTGTTCTTGTCGGGTGCGCTTCTGACACCGGTAATTCCTACCGCCAGCGGGCGCATGGCCGTGGTGGGTCCTTTCATCAGCGATCTCCTTTACGGGCTTAGCGATGAGGAAAAGCATTCCGTTGCGCCCCGCCTTGCCGCCGCGATCCTGTGGGGTGTCAGCTTGTTCACCACAATTTTCCTGAGCGCCAGCCCGCTGAATTTTTTGGTCTACGGTCTATTACCCGAACAAGAACAGTTGCACTTCCAGTGGCTCGATTGGTTTATCGCGGCTTCGGTCTGCGGTGCCGTCCTGATGGTACTTTTTCTCGCCGTTTCCTACGTTTTCTTCCGCAAGGGAAAACGCGGTATCGATCTTTCGCCGGTGATGCTGAAAGAACAGACGCGATTGATTGGTCCGCTACGGCCGATCGAAATCGGTGCGCTTGGTGGCCTGTTTGTCCTGGCGTTGGCGTTTATGACCAACTCGATTCACAAGGTGGAAATTCCTTGGATCGCAATGGCAATCCTTTTTGGCCTTTTGATGTTCGGCGCCATAGACCGGTTCGATTTTCGCCGCCGTATCGATTGGGGGTTCTTGCTCAATTTGGGGGCTGCCATCGGCATCGTCGAAACGATGCAGTATCTCCATTTAGACGCCGTCATCGCGTCTCAATTGGGCTGGCTTGCGCAGTTGATGAAGGACGATTTCACCCATTTCTTGTTGTTGCTGTCCGTCGTGGTTTTTCTCATACGTCTCATCATGCCAACCGATGCGGTGGTGCTTATCCTGTGTTCGGTCTTCATGCCCACCGCAGCTCATGTCGGCGCGAATCCGTGGGTTGTCGGCTTCGTCATCTTGCTGATCGCCGAAGGCTTTATTTGGCCCTATCAGGCCGACTTCTACTCGCAGTTTTGCGTGATTTCCGACGAAGACTTGAACGTGGAAGGACCGCGCAATCTGCTGCTCAACCTGGCGGTATTCTTCATCAAGCTCGTAGCGATTTATGCGACGCTTGGTTTTTGGGCTCATCTGGGTCTGGTTTAGGGAGGCGATGACGAGATGCTACGTAAGATGACATTTGTATCGATGGGTATCTTCTTCCTGCTCTTGATCAGCACGATGGTGGTCGTCAATTCCTATCGCCCCAGAGTGATGGTTCTACACAGCTACTCACCGAAATATATCTGGACCCGCGAAGTCGATAAGGGGATTCATCGTGCCCTGAAAGGGCAAGACTGGGTCGATGTGCGCTTTCACTATATGGCGACCAAATTTCACCGCACGAAAGCGCATTTCCGCCGCGCCCAGACCCGCGCCCATCAAGCCATCGCGCAATTTAAGCCCGACATCGTTATCGCCATAGACGACAACGCCCAGCGCCTAGTGGCGAAGGAGTATGTGGGGCGCACGGACATACAGATTATTTATGCCGGAGTTAACGGATCGATCGACCCTTACGGATATACCAACGCTCCCAACGTTACCGGTATCGTGGAACGAAAGCCGCTGGTGGCACTTAAAGAAGTGTTACCGCTCCTGACCAACCAAAAGATTGAAACAATCCGCACGATTTATCTCGCGGAAAAATCTCACTCCACCAGGAAAGATGCGGCGTTTCTTGCCAAGTTCGATTGGTCGCCTATGACCTATCAGGGGCATCACAGAGTCCAAACCTTCGATGCTTGGAAGAAGATCGTCGAAAGCGCTCCCGAAAAAGCGGATTTCCTTTTGGTTAGCGGCTATCGCGCGCTCCGACGTGTCGCGAAGGACCCCAAAAGTGTGATCAAGCCGAAGGAAATTATGCGCTGGACCGAGAAACATTCGAAAATCCCGGTCATCGGCCTCAACCAGTTTAACGCCGCCGACGGGGCCGCGTTCGCCATCGGTGTGTCTCCTTACGAACAGGGTGAAACGCCGGTGAAGCTCGCGCTGGAAATTCTCAATAAGTCCGTTCCCGCTGGCGAGATCAAAGACCGCTATCCGAATGAATATGTCATCGCCGTGCGCAAAGGTGCCTCGGAGAGACGTAATTTAACGATCCCGAAAATCTTCAAAGCCTTCGCTGTCGCGACCGAAAGCTATTTCCCTTAAGAACCGGTCGGCCGGACTGCCCGCCGCCACATGGGTGGCGCCAAAACCCTAAAGGACCAAATATCATGGCGAAACTCGTTTTTATTCACGGACCCGGCGCCGGCGGTTGTTCCGATGCCTACATCCCACAGAGGGAGAATTTCCCCGACTGCCTTACACCAGACCTGCCCGGTCACTTGGAAGGCGAGCGGTGCCAAGACGTCGCGCGCTACACAGAATGGGTCCGCGGCTGGCTATGGGCGCAAGGCGCAAAATCCGACCTGGTCCTTTGCGGATATACCCTCGGCGCATCCATCGCCTTGCAGTATGCGCTCGATTATCCGGACGAAGTAAAAGGGTTGGTGATCATGACGGTCGCGATGCGGCCGAAAACACGCGAACCCGGTACCTACCAGATGCGCCTCGATGCGGTCGAAGACCCGAAGGTTTATGAGGAATGGATAGATTT
>DLVK01000189.1:0-3488 GCA_003444235.1 Rhodospirillaceae bacterium | reverse complement strand
CTCGGCAATCATCTCGGCGACGAGGCGCATGAATACCGCCGGCGGTGTTTCCGATAACGGGACACCGGCAGAATCGTCGATTTCGATATTCCAACGTTTGAGCGCTGCCGCGACTCGTCGGGCTAACCGCCGATCGCCGGTAACAAGTGCCCCCGTCTTGCCTTCGGTCTCGAGACCACTGCGGAGGATCAAAGCGATGACGCCGGCTTCTTCCGTTTCGTTCGCACACTCGAGTAAGGAAAGACCTTCGAGCGAAGCGGTTTCGAAACCCTTCAACGATTGCCACGCGGTTGTGGTTCGCGCGGGCCGCATTGCTTCGAGAATAAGCCGCGCGCGAGGAGACGCCTTATTGACCGGTTTCTGCACCGTGTCCCGTGTCTCCCATCTCCTGACGTCGCTCCGCGATACCCCAAACCGGCGAAGCAGTTGAGCCATGGCAAATTGCGGATGTGTGGGATCGTCCTCGATCGCCTTCCAATTTTCGTCATCGCTATGGATATCGAGCCCAGGCAGCACGACTCTCCCCCGAGGCAGCCCGGCGATCACTTTCAACAAATCCGCGGTTGCCGGGATACTGCCGGTGGAGCCGGCGGCGACGATGTCGCCGGCCGGCGGTTGCTGTTTCCATTGCCGCACCTTGGCTTCGAGCAATCGATTTCGCCGCATGACCGGCTCGAGAAATCCCATTTCCTCGACTTCATCGGGCCAGTACTCGGTGAACTCGCGCAGAAAGGCCAGCGTCTCCTGCCAGTGAATGGCAAGTTCGTCCGGGACTAGGGCGTCGAGGCCGGCAAAACTGAGCCGTTCCGTCTGGACCTGATCGAGAAACCGCGCCAGTTCCGCCGCCAGCAATAAGGACTGTTCCGGTAGCGACACATACTCCGGCGTGTCGAGCAAATCGGCGCGATACTTTATAATTCGTTCTGCCAACGCCATGACGCGCCGGCTGTCGGGCATCGCTGGCGGTAGCTCGGCGAGATCGAGCCCGGGAGCTTCTTCGAGCGCCAGGCCTTCTTCGTCTGTATCGCCGAGCGCACGCATCGCCGGCAAAACCAAGGGTTCGCCGTCGCGGAGCCTTAAAAAGGCTTCGCTCAAAGCCCTGCAAGCACGTCGGGTCGGTAGCAATAATGTGGTATCCGCCAGCCGAAGCGGATCATCATCGGTTTCAGCCAGTAGGCGAGCGGCTAAACTATCGACAAATGAATGATCGGCAGCGATCGTGAAAATCGAAAGGTCGCTATCAGCCATTTCCGTCGCCGTAACCCCGCTATGCCTAGCGACTGTTGACCGAAACATTGCGCAAGGAAATCGCCGATTCCGCCTTCCGCAACTCGTCGGGCGTGCCCACATGATACCAATCGCCGTCATGGACAATGGCAAACAGGCGTCCGGCCGCCTCTGCTTGGTCATAGAGGTGATTGAGCGAAAAACTGCCTTCCTGCGCATCGGCAAAAAGCCGTGGATGGAGGATTTGCACACCTGCAAACAAAAAGGCCGCGACTTCGGTTTCCTCGCGTCGCCTGGCTCGGCCATCGGGCTCGAGGTGATAATCGCCGAGTCCGCGATATTGGATCAGCCGCACCGTTGGCTGGAACAATAATAATGCGTCCATTCGCCGGCTATTCCACGCGGCGGCAAGCCGGCCGAGCGCCGAACTTGGACCGTCGAGCCAAAGCGCATCGCTGTTGAGCACAAAAAATGCACGCTTACCCAATAACGGCAACGCATTAAGAACACCCCCGCCGGTCTCGAGACGTTCAGGCTCACGAGAAATCTCGATATTCTCGCGTCCCGCCAAATGCTCTTCGACCTGATCGGGCAAATAATGAGTGTTAACGACGATCCGCTTCAAGCCGGCCGCGGCGAGATGGTCGAGGCTGTAATCGATTAACGCTTTGCCCATCACCTCGACCAGCGGTTTCGGCTTGGTCTTGGATATCGCCCCCATACGGGTGCCCAGCCCGGCAGCCAGAACCATGGCGCGCGTAATTCCGGTCATGACAGCGTAACCGGTTCGGGAACCGTTCGCCGCTCCGGCGGTAAATTCTCATCGAACCACGCTTTCACTGGCGCCAATTCCGTATGGGTGAGATCGCCTTCTAGCCACCTCCAGACCCGAGCTATGTGCGGAAGATACACAGGCTTACCGTCGCGCCGGTCGAGACGCGTGAAAATTCCTAGAATTTTCGCGCTGCGTTGCGCGCCGAGAACTGCATAAGACGCCATCAATGCATCTCGATCCAGCGATGGAAAAGTAGCCAAATAATGAGAGATCAATTTTTGAGTCAGATCGGGCGGCACGTCGCGACGGGCATCTTCGAACAACGAAACCAAATCATAACTAACCGGCCCTATCATCGCATCCTGAAAATCCAAAAGCCCGCACGCCGCAACGCCAGGCCGATCATCCAGCCTGATTAGATTGTCGACATGAAAATCACGAAGCACCAAACTCGATGGAACAGCGCGCGCGATGGGAAAGACCGAACGCCACGCATCCTCATAAGCCGCGATTTGGGAGCTCGATGTGTCTTCACCGAAAACTGCCGGCATATACCAATCAGTGAGCAAGCGCGCTTCCGACAACAAAGCTGAATCGTCGTATAGCGGGGCCCCGCACTTGTCTTCAAATTTATCGTGCAGATGCGCCAACGCATCGACCGCCAAGCGGTATAGAGCCTCGTCCTCGCCGCAGGTCTTGAGAATTCGGGTGTAAGTCGCATCGCCGAAATCTTCCAACAGCAGGAAACCGGCGGCTTCGTCGGCAAAAAAAATCTCGGGGGCACTCAGGCCCAGCGCACGCAATGTATCGGCAATCGCCATGAATGGCCGAATGTCTTCCGTTGGCGGCGGTGCATCCATCAAAACAGCGCGTTTTCCCGCCATTTCGAGACGTTCATAGCGGCGAAAAGAAGCGTCACCGGCCAGCGGCCCGCGTACCGCCGCTTGCCAGCCAGCGCGGCTAAGAAATTCTTCGGTCGCGCGATCACGTTCAGACATCCAACGCTCCGGCAAATTCGGAGAATTCGTCCTTCAGCCGAGAATGCCATGCGGCTCCCGGCAGGAGCGTCACCTGACGTTGATTGGGTTGAGCAGAATCTTTCTCGGAGAAAGCCAAGTCGAGACGGGACATGCCACCGAGACCTCCAACACGCTCCGGCCATTCGATAAGGGCGATTCCATCCGCCAATGCTTCCTCGAAACCCAATTCATCGAGCTCATCGTCAGACTCGATACGGTAGAGATCGTAGTGATAGATGGGCACCGGCCCGCTGTCATAGAGCTGCATTAGAGTATAGGTGGGGCTTGGTACCGTTTCTCCACTGTCGACCAAGCTACGAATAAAGGCACGGGCAAAAACAGTTTTGCCGACGCCGAGCGAGCCTGAAAGGCCGATTACGTCACCGGCCACCGCGAGGTCGGCAATGCGCGAGGCGAAAGCTTCGCTCGCCGCTTCGTCGGCAAGGTCGATCATGCGGTTCCCGCCG
>DLVK01000454.1:0-5552 GCA_003444235.1 Rhodospirillaceae bacterium | reverse complement strand
TTGGATAAATGGTAGCGGAGGAGGAACATATCATGAACTCATATGGACCTGTTTTTACTTATTGATTTTAGTGCAGGTCCAAAAAGTACCCCCACTGATACCCCCAGAAACTGGATTTTGCGCCAAGTCGTTTCCATAGCGCGATTGACCGATCTCGGGCATCATGATCCGCTGCTAAGCTGCACTTCGACCGGTAGAGGTTGGGCCGGTAGCAGTCAGGCAGCTTTCGGCATCTAAAACCGTCGAAACAGTCAGGCCATAGGATGATCGCGACCATCTGAACAAGATTTGATAAAATTCCCGCCTTCATCTTCTCACTAGCTCCCCCCGCAGCTCTACCCATGCAGGATGGGTAGAATCTTGGGGCTCAGACCAGAAAGTAACCGACGCTCACTTGGGAGAACCTCGTAGCTTGCTAGACGATCGGATGACTTATTTGCGATCGGAGAAGACGGAACGTGAGCCAACAGGCAGCAGACGCGGTCTTTCTCGGCAAGAGGCTAATGCCGGTCGCGCTGGCGATCGCTATCGCACGCCGAACAATGCACATCGTCCGTCAGAACTTCGCATTTGCCATCGGCTACAATGTGCTCGCCGTGCCGCTCGCGCTTGCGGGTCTTGTAACTCCACTCGTCGCCGCCATCGCCATGTCTCTCAGCTCCTTGGTCGTCGTTAGCAATTCCCTAAGACTTGCCCGCGTCAGGCATTCGCCGTGAACGTCTTGGTCTTCCTCATTCCGGTCGCGCTGTTTCTGGGTGGCGCGGGGCTTGTCCTGTTTTACTGGGCCATGCGGAACGGCCAGTTCGAGGATCTCGATGGCGCGGCCAACCGCATACTTATCGACGAGGAAGACGAGCAAGACGGCCTAGATGTCGGAGAAGAAAGACCCAACTCGTGAATCCCTCGCTTTTCGCCCTTTCTGCGATGCTCCCGGCTCTGATCGGACCTCTTCCGGCCACGCAAAAAACTATCGAAGCCCGACTCTGTGGAGGGGGTATTGTTGAAATTCCGATTGGCCCCTTGGAAAAGGAGCCAGCCGCACCGTGTCAGCAAAAAGGCTGTCACGCAGGCTGCAACCGCAAGCGAATTGATCCAGCGCAATGAACATGATCCCGAGATCGCGCATGGACATGGGCATGTGGCCTTATCATCCAGATCTGCTGGCAACTCCGGTTCCCCGTTACACCAGCTACCCCACCGCTGCCGAATTCGGCGCCGTCTCATCCATCGATCACGCGGAAGCGCTTGGCGGCACGCACGGAAATATCTCGCTCTATGTTCACATCCCGTTTTGCGAGAAGATCTGCTTCTATTGCGGTTGCAACACCGGAAAGGCTGGAAAGCGTCAACGGCTGGAGTCCTATCTGGACGCCCTGCGTCGCGAAATAGATCTCGTATCCGAGCTATTACCGAGAGATGCGGTGGTCCGCCGTATCGCTTTCGGCGGAGGAAGCCCCAACGCCATCAGTCCGGCGAAATTCCTGCACCTCACCGATCAATTGATGGCGCGTTTCAGCATCGATGAACCCGACTTTTCCATTGAACTCGACCCGCGAACCTTCTCGGCGGAGTGGGCGCGCGCGATAGGAAGCGTCGGGATCGAACGCGCCAGTCTCGGCGTGCAAACCTTTGCCGCACATTTCCAAGAGGCGATTGGAAGGGTGCAGCCCGAAAGCCTGATCGAGCGCAGCGTCGACCTTCTTCGTGGAAACGGAGTTACCTCGCTCAATTTCGATCTCATGTATGGTCTTCCCGAGCAATCGAAGGCTGATTTGCATGACAGTTTGCAGCGGGCGACAAGGCTAAATCCGGACAGGATCGCCCTGTTCGGTTATGCGCATGTCCCGCACCTCATCCCACGGCAGCGCGTTATCGGCGACAATGCGCTTCCCGGAGCAGTGGACCGGTTTGCCATGGCGGGACTCGGTTATGATTTTCTCACCACCCACGGCTACAAAGCGGTCGGGTTCGATCATTTTGCGAAGCCCGGCGACCCGTTCGCGCAGGCTTTCACCGCAAAAAGGCTGCGACGAAACTTCCAGGGCTTTACCGACGATCAGTCACCGACGCTCATCGGCCTCGGAAGTTCGGCGGTCAGCAGCTTCCCGGGTCTCCTCGTCCAGAACGAGAAGAACAGCGGCCGCTATCGAATGATGGCGAGCCAAGGCAAACTGACAACGAACGTCGGTGTCTCTCGCACGAAGGATGACCGACGGCGGGGGCGAATGATCGAGGATTTGCTATGTCGCGGGAGCGCCAACATTTCCTCGCAATTACGGCAAACATTGCAGGATGCGCTTGAACCGTTCGTCGACCGCGATCTCGCCTCGATCGAGCATGACATCCTTTCCATAACGGCCGAAGGGCTGCCATATTCCCGGACGATCGCCGCGATTTTCGATGCTTACCGTCGGCAATCCGCACGCAGGTTCAGCTCGGCCGTCTGACGCCGATTGATCAAGGAGTTATCACATGCCGCTCTGGTTTCTGCCCGCACTGATCGCGTTGTTCGCGATTGCCAGCCTTGCCGCCGGAATTTGGCTATTGCTGCATCTTCAGGATGTGGCTCGCGTTTTCAAAGGCGATCGGGTCGGCGAGATGGTGCGCGGTCCGGGGCACCGCAGGGCTACATCGGCGGCGGTATGGACAGCTTTGGTCGTGTTCAATACGGGTTGGATCGCTTGTATCGTGATCTGGATTTTTGTGCTGGGCGGTGAGGCCAACACAGTGGTCAACGCGAAGGGGTAGTTCGCCGTCGCTTGCGGAGATGCAATCGAGATCACCGAAGTCAGGAGGACGCTTTTCCGATTTCCCATTGTTCCAATTTTCCGCGCCAGACCGGAAACCACGTTCCGTCCACTTTCCAGCTCACCTCGGCTTTATGGGGAAGAAGACGCCCGTCCACTCTCCGATAGTCGCCATAGGTGCCGCGCCAAGGTCGCTCCCGAAAGCCGCGCCCTTCCTGCCGCGGCCTGTCTTCTGCACTGACGGATGCAATCGTTCCATCCGCGTCAAGCTTGAACAAAACGGAGGCGCGGACACCAAAAGCATGCACGGATGCCCGGAGCGTATTGTCCGCTTCTTCGGCCCAACTTACTCGGTCATTCGATAACAATGCGTCAGGCGCCCAGGGTAACTCCGCGAGATACCGCATGATTTGCCCTTTCAGCAAGGCGGGACTCGGTGTTGCTTTTGACAAGGTGATTGCGTCAAGCAATCTTACGAAACCCTGAGGTAGCCCGTCTTGCAATTCATCGCGAACTTGCAGGAGACCGAAAGGGCCAACGCTCGCCGTCCAACAGAAACTTGGTCGATTGACGTCTATCGACTGACGAGCCCGAAATTTCATCCATCGACCGGTCGAACCGGTCCGCAAGATTCCACGCTGCCTCAATCTTGCTTTCGTTTCAGCTCGAGTAACTTGTGCGCCAATACGCTCGGCAAGTCTAATCAACGTCTCTGGGCGGGCCATGCCTGCTTGGCGAATATTGGACATTGCTAGACTTGCCTTTATCGGATCGCGATGCTGCCAGCATGGCCATAGCAGAGAATATTCTCGTGACTGGGGGTAGCGGAACTGTCGGCAGGGCAGTGGTGCAAGCCTTGCGGGCTGCTGGCACCGCACCACTCGTCGCCAGCCGTGACGGCAGTAGTGTTGGTGAAGTTCGCTTCGATTTTTTGGACCGGGCGAGTTGGGATTTGGCCTTGTCCGGAGTGTCTCGACTATTCCTCCTGCGCCCTCCGCAGATCACTGACATTGACAACACGCTGGGGCCGTTCGTTCGCTTTGCAAGGTCCATAGGCGTCGAACACATTGTCTTCTTGTCGGTTGCCGGGGCGGAAAATTTGTCGTTTCTGCCGCACGCGAAGGTCGAACGCTATCTCGCCGAGACATCGGGCTGGACAATTTTGCGCCCAGGCTTCTTCGCTCAGAACATCGAGACGGCTTACGCCGGAGATATACGTTTCGACAACCGGATATATGTGCCGGCAGGCAGGGGCAAAGTTGCTTTTGTCGATGCCCGCGATATCGGAGAAGCAACAGCGGGCTGTCGGTTACGCCCAGATCTACATTCTGACACAGCGTATGGGCTGACCGGTCCCGTAGCTGTTACGTTTATGCAAGTGGCCGACCGCCTGTCGTTTCTGCTCAACCGTCAGATTTCTTACAAGCCAGCCTCGATCATCGGCTATTTGACGCACCTTCGTGCAAAAAACGAACCTTGGAGCAAGGCTATAGTCCAGACCGCGCTTCATGTGGGCCTTCGGTTCGGTCAGGCTGCGGGCATTGCGCCCGATCTTGCGCAAATGATCCCTAAAAAACCAAGGAGTATCTTCGACTACCTTGATGATTATCACGCGCTATGGAAGTGATCGTATCAATCGGTTTACAGCTATGCTGGTTCGGCTCACGACCAATGAGGCAACGTATGAAATTTGCACTATCTGTTATTTTGACTTCGCTTTTGCTGGTCGGCTGCCAATCGAGCGAGAATATGGCGCTCGCGACCAGTCAGGCCAAGGCGCCTGACTACGTCGAGGCGGTATGCGGCGAATGTCACGCTGTAACTGCCAATGCCGTTTCGCCCAAACCCGATGCGCCCGGGTTTGCCGACATCGCGAACAGCCCAGGCCTTACGCGCGAAACCCTCGAAACCTTCCTGTCAGACGCGCACAATTATCCGATGCAGATGGACGTTGACCTCGATGAGATGGATATCGAGATCATCGCCGATCACATCATGACCCTGCAATCGGACGATTATGTCAGGCGACCATCCTGAGATTCGCAACAGACCCGTTCGAATTCGTCGGTCATCGAAGCCTTTCCCAATGGCTTGGCGAGCCAATCAAGGCTGACGACCCTCGATTTAGAGGCTTCGAGACCGTGCTCGCTACTCGCGGTTCGTGACAACGAGAGTGTCGACCGGAAGGCTTCGCAGCAGTTCGTTGGCAGTGCTTCCAATGGTCGCATGCCGCAAAGCAGATTCTCCATGAGTTCCTAATACCAGCAACTCGGCTTCGCTTTCCCGAATGTCCTTTCGTAGTGCGCTGCCCGGGCTGCCATAGACAAGATGCGTCGTAACCCGCTTTCGCGTCTCGGGATGGATCTGAAGGAACTCGTCAAAAACTTTGCGCTCGGCTTTTTCGACCTCCTTCCGAACATATTCGGCCTTCTGCCAGCCTTCGAAAGTGACATGATAGGCGTGGATCAATTGAAAATCCGCTTTCGGAAAAAGCTCTGCTGCCTTCTCCAGCGCCTTGCGAGACGGCGGATAAAAATCCGTTGCGCATGCGATGCCGTCATGGGGCCTGGTCGGCCGGTTCTTCACAACGAGCACAGGGACAGTGGAATGGCGGATCACGTAGTCCACCGCGGTCCCCAGCATGAAATCCTTCATGCTGTTGAAGCGCGCCACGCCGAGCACAATCAAATGAGCGTCTTCTTCCTTCGCTATGCTCGCAATCGCACAGTCGACGCGCTCGACCGGGTAGCGAAAACTTACCTTAAAATCGCCATCAGGAAGAACCGCACGCATCCGCCGGTCTAG
>DLVK01000028.1:0-3339 GCA_003444235.1 Rhodospirillaceae bacterium | reverse complement strand
ATCAATAGGTGATAGCCGTCGGCATGAATAAATGCGTAAGTGATGGGTGACATGGCGAGCGAGAAACCTTCGAACTGCCAAACATCGGGAATCTGAAACCGCTTCGCGATGAAGGCGAAGTAACGCAGCAGTTCGTTGTTTTCGAAGGGTGTCAGAACCAGTTGGCGAAAATGGATAAGGATGGTCACCGCCGCCAACACGCGAATCACGCCCGGCAGGTTGAAGATCGGTTGTTTAGGGCTGGGTTCGCGGATCATGCCGCTATGTACTGAAAAGTCGGTGCCGCCGGCAACCGCCTACGCCGCATCGCAGACCTGTTCGATAAGGCGATCCATAAAGGCTTCGCATTTTGTGACCTGCGCGAGTTCGATGAACTCGTTCGGTTTATGCGCTTGGGTGACGCTGCCCGGTCCGCAGACGACGGTGGGTATGCCGGCGCGGTGTTGAAACAATCCGGCCTCGGTTCCGAAGGCGACTTTGCCGTGATCGTTTTGGCCGGCGAGTGATTTGACGAAACTGACTACTTCCTCACCGGGATCGGTGTTTAATCCCGGCATTGCCGATCGGATATCGATTTCAAATCCGGCGCTCGCGCTGATCGACTTCATTTCGGGCTCAAGATCGTTACGGATGAAGCCCTCGATCTCTTCGAAATAAGTTTCGGGTTTTTCGTCCGGCAAATAGCGAATCTCAAAATCGAAAATACATTCCTTCGGCACGATATTGAGAGCGGTTCCCCCCTTAACGGTACCGGTATGAATGGTGGTATGGGGTACGTCGAAGAGCGGATCAAATGGCCCCTCTTTGGCAATTCGGCGGGCCATCGATTTCATATGTGCGATCAATTCAGCGGCAAATTCGATCGCGTTTACCCCATGAGGAGCCAAACTCGAATGGGCTTCGAGGCCGCTCACTCGGCAGCGATAGCTGGTCTTACCCTTGTGGGCGATGACGACTTTCATGTCGGTCGGCTCACCGACGATGCAAAGCTTCGGTTTGATGGTCATTTCATTCAATACCGCTATCAGACGCCTGACGCCGATGCAGCCGATCTCTTCGTCGTAGGAAAACGCGAGATGTATCGGTGTATTGAGACCACGGTCGAGAAATTTCGGCGCGTAGGCGAGTGCTACCGCCAGGAAACTTTTCATATCCGAGGTGCCGCGACCGTAAAGGCGTTTATTTTTTTGCAACACTTCGAACGGATCGCTGTCCCAATCCTGTCCGTCGACGGGCACCACATCCGTATGCCCCGACAACATGATGCCAGGTTTGTCGAGCGGGCCGAGGGTGGCATAGAGATTGGCCTTTTGCCCCGTCTCGTCATGGACTAACCGGCTCTCCACGCCGAGGTCGTCCAAATAGTCCTGGACGAAACCGATCAATGCGAGATTTGAGTCCCGACTGGTTGTGTCATAAGCGACAAGGTCATGGATGAGGTCTACGGCTGAGATATTTCGTATCCTTTCGAATTATATCGTCGGCCGAACAGATAAAATCAGCCGGTGGAATTGCGCATGCTGCTGATGATCGATTCCAGACTTTCGAAAAATCCTTCGACACCGCGCTGGCGGATGACCGTGCGAAATTCCGAACGCTGGGTTACTGCCATGCTAATGCCCTCGACGATCACGTCGATTACATAATAATGATCGTCTTTATGGCGAATTCGCCAGTAGGTTTTTAGGGTCTGCCCGGAAGGTTGATTAATCAGCGTATAAACAAGGGCGTCCCGCCGAACCGGCTTCGACTTTACGACGTTGAATGTTTCGCCCGCATAGGTCAGCAGTCGTTTCGAATAGGAGTAAAGAACGTAATCTCTGAATAGCCTCAGATAGCGATCCTGCTGATCCTCATCGATTTCGCGCCAGGTTTTGCCCAGTGCAAACCGACCAATGGTCCTCATATCGATACTCTTTTCGAGAATCTGACGAAGTTCCGCTTCCTTCTCCGATTTAGGTCGCGAAACGTCTTTCAACAAAACGATTGTTTCATCGCCGACCTTGCGCAGAAAATCTGCTGCCCCCTCCGGCGAGGTCTGAGCCTGCGCTGTCGACACGACACCGACAAGCAATAGCGCGAAACAAACACGTAGGCAGTGCTGAAACATAATTCACCCCGGTATTCTACGGTTGCTACCTGATTTTTTTCTTAAATCGGACGCGATCATAATGAATTTGTGCCTTGAATCACAATCCTGTCGGTCGCACATTCGGTAACTATTTGATGAACAAGTTAGGATTTTCCTTTGACCGAACTTCCACAGTATCTGAATCCGCGTACTGATTCGGTTTGGCCGGTTGGCGAGTCGCTTTGTTGTGCGCCCGATGACGGTGGTTATGTCAATTTGACACCCGGAAACGGCCTCGATCAAAAGTCCATAGAAACCAGCCTTCCGTCACTCTGGCGTTACCGTGACGCCATTCGATTACCAGGGACAGAAGTCGCTTCGCTAGGAGAAGGTTGGACGCCGATGGTTACGGGCCGTTGGGCAGGCCAGGATATTTCGATGAAGATGGAGTATCTGATGCCGTCCGGTTCGTTCAAGGATCGCGGCACGGCGGTGATGATGAATTATCTCAAGCAGGTTGGCGTGACAACCATCCTTGAGGATTCGTCGGGCAATGCGGGTTCTTCGGTTGCCACCTATAGCGCTTATTTGGGCTTTGACAGTCGTATCTTCGTGCCTGCCCAGGCTCCGCTCGCCAAGCGGCGTCAGATGGCGGCGCTTGGAGCCGATGTGGTCGCCGTAGAAGGCAGTCGAGACGATGTGGCGGCTGCTGCGCGCCGTGAAGCGGAATCGCGATTTTATGCGGGCCATAATCTGCAGCCTTATTTTCTCGAAGGCACCAAGACGCTGGCTTTTGAAATTTGGGAACAATTTGGATTTGATCTGCCGGATGCGATCGTCATTCCAATGGGGCAGGGCAGCAACGTAATGGGGTGCCACATCGGTTTCGATGAATTGCGGCGCGCCGGTATGATCGACCGATTGCCCCGAATATATGCGATCCAAGCCGAGAACGCGGCACCTTACTACGCTGCATGGGCGGCCAACTCGGAGACACCTGTCGAAATAGAAGCCAAGCCAACCATTGCTGATGGTATCGCTTCATCAAAGCCAGTACGCCTTCGGGAGGTTCTCGCAGCGTTGCGTGAGACCGGGGGAGACGCAATTGCGGTCTCGGAAATCGAAATTCGAGCGTCCCTTGGTGAACTTTGCCGAATTGGATTCTTCGTCGAGCCCACGACGGCCGCTGGGGCCGCAGGTCTTACCCGGCTTATCGAGGACGGATCGATCCGCGATGACGAGCGGGTTGTCTTGATACTTACCGGAAG
>DLVK01000418.1:0-2795 GCA_003444235.1 Rhodospirillaceae bacterium | reverse complement strand
CGGCAGTGCGCGAGCTCGATTTCCATGACAGTTTTTTCGGCGCCGACGTAGCCCATACGGGCGATACCATGTCCGGCGTGCTTGCGGTCGCCCAACAGTTGGGCTGCGACGGCGCGGCACTGCTGAAAGGCATACTAACCGCCTACGAAACCCAAATCGCACTCGCGCACAATATTCCCTTGGCCGCAAGCAAGCTCGACCATCCGGCTCATATTGTACCCGCCGTGGTTTGCGGTATCGGCGCAATGCTCGGGCTCGAGGCGGACGTGATCCATCAGGCGGTACAACACGGCGTCCAAGTGAGCGCGGTTACCGGCCAGGCAAGGCGCGGCGAGATCACCAGCTGGAAAGCCAATGCACCGGGGCACTCCTCGATGCTCGCAATCCATGCGGTCGACCGGGCCATGCGCGGCGAACGCAGCCCCGGCCCGATCTATGAAGGCGATTTCGGATTTCTGGCAGCCTATGTGAATGAGGCGCCTGACGGCTATGACGTCATGCTGCCCGAAGCGGGCGAGCCGAAACGGCGTATTCTCGAGACCTACACCAAGGAACACGCCGCAGGGTATCACGGGCAAGTACCGATCGATCTTGCATTCAAGATGCGCGATCAATTGGACAAGCTGGACGAGATCGAAAGCATCGTCCTCAAGACCAAATACAAAACCCATATGATGATGGGCGCCGGTGCCGGCGACGATGCGAAATGGGACCCTAACGCCTCCCGCGAAACGCTCGATCATAGTGCGATGTACTGCTTCGCGGTCGCACTCGAAGACGGCACCTGGCATCACGAGAAAAGCTATGCGCCCGAACGCGCCCAACGGCCTGAGACCGTGACCCTTTGGCAAAAGGTCACCACGGTCGAAGATCCGGAATGGACGGAGCGTTATAACGACCGCGCGCCATTGGAGAAGGATCATGGTATGCGCGCGGTGGTCACCTATAAGGACGGCACGGTTATCGAAGATGAAATGGCCGTGCCCAACGCGCACCCGCGCGGCGCCCGCCCTTTCGGTCCCGCGGAATACGAACAAAAATTCCGCACTTTGACCGACGGAATCGTCGAATCTCCGGAAACGGATCGGTTCATCGTGGAGGCAGGGCGTTTGCAGGATCTCACGGCGGATGAGTTGCGGACATTGTTGCCGACCGTTCCCGACGGCACCCTCACCAACGCAGTGCGTGACGACAAAGGCATTTTCTAGGCCGCATCGGTGCTTTAGGCTCCGCCCCGATGATCAAAAATCCAAACCTAGCTCAAATCTCCAAGCGGTTGCGTGAAGCCTTTCGCTCCCGGCCCCTAACGGCTTGGGGCATTGCTGTCTTTAGCTTTTGCTTGATCTTGAGTTTTGCGGTCGACCCCTGGCTTACGCCTTGGATCAAATCCCAAGTTTCGGAAAATCAAAGTGTTTACTGGCGAACCATTACCGACTTCGGCCGCGCCGGAACCTATATCGTGGGCTCTCTCATTTGTTTCATAATTTTCGCTCTGTTGGCGCTTAGAGACCCCGACCGAACGAGCCGTTTTCGTGTCGGCGCCCGTAATTCGCTATACGTGTTTCTCACCCTCGTCAGCTCGGGAATTGCCATCAATTTGATGAAATTCGTGATCGGCCGACAGCGCCCTAAGGCTATGTTTGAGAATGATTTTTATGGTCTAATTCCGTTCAATACTCACCATGCGATGAATTCGTTCCCATCGGGCCATTCGCAGACCATTTGGGCACTTGCGATGGCGTTGATTTTCCTTTTCCCCCGCTTCGCACCGCTTTGCATCGTAGTTGCGATCTTAATCGCCCTGAGCCGGGTCGTGCTGACAGTACATTTCCTGAGCGATGCCATTGCCGGCGCCTTTGTCGCCATCGTCGCGGCCGTACTCTTGAAACGTTACTATCTCGATAAGGCGCCCGCAGACAGTTTGACCGGCATCAGCGCCGCGGATGCCAAAATCGAGCGATTCGGAATATCCTTTACCCGCTGGTTCGCGGAAATTCGCTCCCATCGCCCAATCGTAGAAGCACCGGCGGAAGGCGATACACCCGCGTCGGGCAACACAAAAAACATTCCCATCCGCCGAAAATCAACGCACGAGGAATCTTCCCAATGACCGGTACCATCACTCTGTTCGAGAATTTTCGCGCGCTGTTTTACACCCCTTTCTATCTGGCCTTCGAAATTGGTGCTTTCGAGGCCGAAGGCGTGTCGGTGGAAATGGGAGCATCGGATACACCGGGCGAAGGTGCGAAAGCATCGCTCCAGCGCGACGATGCGGTCTCCTGGGGCGGGCCGATGCGGGTGATGCATCTACACGATCAAGACCCCGCATGTGAACTGGTCTGCTTTTGCGAAGTGGTTGGCGGCGACCCGTTTCAAATCATCGGCAATCGAGCAAATGCAGACTTTGATTTTGCAGAGCTTCAGGAAGTGCGCTTCGGTAATTTCATCGAGGCGGTGACTCCCTGGCTTTGCCTACAAGAAGATTTGCGACGCGCCGATATCGACCCGGACAGCCTGAACCGCACTTCTGAAAATACGGTGCCGGAGAATATGGAGGCATTTCGGGAGGGAAATTTGGATGCGGTACAGGTGCTCGAGCCCTATGCGGAAATACTAATCCGCGACGGTACCCACCTTTGGTACCAGGCCGCATCACGAGGACCCTGCGCCTATACCAGTTTTTACGCGCCCAAGCCGATGCTAACGGCGCGCGCAGACCAACTGAAAGCGATGACCGAGGCGATGGCGAAGACACTTAAGTGGGTACATACCCACACGCCAACCGAACTGGCGGC
>DLVK01000002.1:0-2626 GCA_003444235.1 Rhodospirillaceae bacterium | reverse complement strand
GAGAACAACAATCGAAGATAGTCATAAATTTCCGTTACTGTGCCTACAGTGGAGCGCGGGTTGCGGCTGGTGGTCTTCTGTTCGATGGAAATCGCTGGCGACAGGCCTTCAATCGAATCCACATCGGGCTTTTGCATCATTTCGAGGAATTGGCGTGCGTAGGCCGATAGGCTTTCCACATAGCGCCGTTGGCCTTCGGCATAAATTGTATCGAACGCAAGAGATGATTTGCCGGACCCCGAAAGGCCGGTGATTACGATCAGCTGATCGCGCGGCAGATCGATGTCGAAATCCTTGAGATTATGTTCGCGGGCGCCGCGGATACTTATCGAGTCGGGCATTTCGGCGGATTTTCCAAGGCTCGGACGGTGTTTCCATACAATTCGTTTCGGCTGTGAATATAGGCCCGACAACGGGTTGAGACGATAGCTTTTATGGTTGAATTGTGTGGATAGGTGGGGGTGCGGTAAAATTTGTGTCGGAGCACCGAATTCAGCCGGATTCGGTTCATCAAATAATTCACACGACAGGGGGACCGATGTCCGGGAGCGTAAATAAGGTAATTTTGATCGGAAATTTGGGCCGCGAGCCGGAAGTCCGCACGATGCAAAATGGCGGCAAGGTCTGCAATCTGTCCGTAGCCACCTCAGAACGGTGGAAAGATCGCAATTCCGGTGAGCAGCAAGAACGGACCGAATGGCACCGAGTGGTGATTTTCGACGATCGCCTGGTAGATGTGGCGGAGCGGTATCTGCAAAAGGGGTCTAAGGTTTACCTAGAGGGCGAGTTGCAAACCCGCAAATGGACCGATCAGTCGGGCCAGGACAAATACACCACCGAGGTTGTCCTGCGCAGATTTCGTGGCCAATTGACGATGCTCGATTCCCGCGGTGGCGGTGGAGGCGGCGGTTATGACTCCTCTCAAGACTACTCACCACCCCAGGATTCCGGGCCCGCGCCGGCCGGAGGAGGCGATCTAGACGACGAAATTCCGTTTTAGGGCAATTTGCCGCAGTTAGCTTTTACTTCGCAATTTATTGCGAATATTGAATAAATTTTCTTTTCAAGAAGTTTTGGAAAGAAAGCCTGATTATTTTATTTTTTTATTGTAATTTTCTCAGTATTCGTTAATAAATAACCGAGTCGCGCATTCTAAGCTTGCCTGTTGGATAGGTAAGGCGTGAGGTGTAGAAATGCGTAGGGAGTGTCTGTAGAGACCATTCACCGAAAGTGTGACGTTATGAAAAGTTTGAAAGTTTTAGTTGGCGTCTTGATGATCGGTCTGGTGAGCGCTTGTGCCAGCCCTCACATCGATGAAGCGGCTAGTATGAAGCCGAAGGGTAAATTCAATACCTATCTTCATTCAGGATATTTGAAACTGGCCAGAAGCGAAGCCAATGGCGGCGACTGGCAGTCCGGCCAGCATTTCGCTGACAAAGCCGCTGCAGCCGCAAAAAGCGGCGTCGGCCCGGATTCACCTTCTTTTCGCGATATCAGCAAAAAGAACAAGAAAGTCTGGAAGGCCTACAAGCAGTTGACCAGCGCGCTAAAGAGTGGCGCGCAGAATGCGAACCCGAAAGCTTGTGCCGCGGCGCAGGTGGCATTCGACAGCTGGATCGAGCAGAAGGAAGAGTGTTACTCGCCGAAAGATATTAAGAAGGCGTACAAAAAGTTCAAAAAGGCGATGGCGCAGTGTAAGGCTCAGGCTGCGCTTGGCCCGCGTACATTCATCGTCTTCTTTGATTTCGATAGCTCGAAGTTAACGCCTGAAGCGAAGCGAATTCTCGATTCCGCGGCTAGCTATGCCAAGAAAGGCAAGGCCACGAAGTTGATGTTAACCGGTCATACGGATACGTCCGGTAGCCCGCAATACAACGAAGGCCTGTCGCTGCGCCGCGCGAACGCGGTTTGGAGCGGTCTCGTTGATCGTGGCATCGGGGCCAAAAAGATGAAGGTCTTCGCCAAGGGCGAATCCGACCCGTTGATCTCCACCGGTGACGGTGTCAAGGAACCGCAAAACAGGCGGGTTACCATCGACATCAAATAACCGGTAACTATCCTCTTATTTCTGGCCCGGTCCGGTGGAAACACCGGGCCGGGCTTTGTTTTTTACAGTCCAATTCACGCTAAATTTCCAATAAGGCGAATCAGTTTTCAACGGTTGCGCTGGAGCGTCGAATGACTCAAAAATACGCTTATAAGGTATTGAAAAACAACGCATAAAAGCCCCTATGCGCCGCTTGTGGGGTCGCTATGGGAATGTTACAAAATGATATGACTTTTTGCGTGAGGGGGCAGTGTGCAAGGTCACCAATCGGCCTCCAATCGCACTAAAATTTTAACCAAGAACTAGAAATTAAAGGCCGGATGTGAGCCAACCGCCGCAAAGCGACGACCCTAGCGATTATATGCAGATAGCGATCGAGGAGGAGATGCGCAGCTCCTATCTCGATTACGCTATGAGCGTAATTGTTAGCCGTGCGCTGCCTGATGTCCGCGACGGCCTCAAGCCGGTACATCGGCGCATCCTCTACGCGATGAAGGAGAACGGTTACGATTCCACGAAACCGTTCCGCAAGTCTGCCCGTATCGTCGGCGATGTCATGGGTAAGTATCACCCTCATGG
>DLVK01000282.1:0-2696 GCA_003444235.1 Rhodospirillaceae bacterium | reverse complement strand
CAGCGGATTGCTAATCCGTCATGGGGTAATACTCATGCCCGGGTTCGATTCCCGGTCCCTCCGCCAGATTTTTCTAGTCGTCCCCCTATTGCGTGCCGTCTGCCGAGACGGCTAGGTTGACCGTTAGACAAAATCACGATCCACGAGGGGGGACTCATGAAAGGCGTCGTTTTTACTGGTAACCGCAAGCTCGAACTTCGGAACTTCGAAGACCCGACACCGGGAGACGACGAGGTCGTGATCGAGATCAAGGCGTCGGGCATGTGCGGCTCGGATTTGCATCACTATCGGTCGGAAAATCCCGGCGACAATATCGCTGGTCACGAGCCCTGCGGTGTAGTGGTGGCGCGCGGCCGGTCGGTGTCGGAACAGGCGGCGCCGACCGATGCGCGCGTGATGGTGCATCATTACGACGGCTGCCGGCGCTGTAACAATTGCCTCGAAGGCTGGACGCAGCTTTGCGATGAAGGCTCGACCGTGTTCGGCCGTTCGGCGCACGGGGCCCATGCCCGCTATCAGAAAATTCCCGCGCGTACGCTCGTGCCGTTGCCCGATGGTCTCGCCTTCGAGGAGGGGGCGGCGATCTCGTGTGGCACCGGCACCGCCTATGGCGCGATCAGACGGATGGAAATGCAGGCGGGCGCCAAGGTCGCGGTTTACGGCCAGGGGCCTGTCGGTTTGAGTGCCACGATGTTGGCGGCGTCCATGGGGGCGGAAGTATATGCGGTCGATATCGATGCCGGCCGGCTCAAGACCGCCGGGACCTTCGGCGCGGCGTCTCTGGTCGATGCCAGCAAGGACGATCCCGTCTCCGCCATCAAAGAGCTCTCCGGCGGGCTTGGAGCGGATTATGTCATCGAATGTAGCGGCGCGCCGGAAGCCTCGTCCGCCGCGGTCCAGTCGGCCAAAACCTGGGGCACGGTCTGCTTCGTCGGTATCGGTGGTCCCGCGACTTATCACGTCAATCGGGACATCATCCACAAGCAGTTGACGCTGCATGGCTCCTGGACGTTTTCGGTGACTGGCCAGGCCGATTGCGCGCGCTATGTGGCGGAAAAGAAACTGCCCGTGCGCGACCTCTTTACGCACAGCTTTAAGCTCGACGATGCCGTGGCGGCATATGAACTGTTCGACACGCAGACCACGGGCAAGGCAGTGATCTTTCCGTCCTAGAGCTGGCGGGTATAGTCGGTGAAGGGCGAGCTGCGGCGTCATTTCGGCAATGCAGCGTTTTTCGAAAATGATGACTAGGCCGTTATGGGAAGGTCACACGACCGGGCCCGGCTCGCTGTCCCTCTGACTTTGTTTCGTCCGATAACAAGATTTTGAGCGGCAACCTTACCTGTCTAGGCTTTATAAGACCGCAATCCGCTGTCGATTTTATTTGTCACTTCAGCCGCGAGAGAGAAAGGAAACTCTGAATGGGAATTCTCCGATTAATGCTCGCGCTAGCGGTTTTGATCGGCCATTCGGGCGGGCTACACGGGCTGCGCATGGACGATGGAATCTCGGCGATACTTCCGTCCGGTCAGGTCGCGGTGCAGTCCTTTTACATGATCAGCGGTTTCTACATGAGCCTCGTGCTGAGCAGCACGTATCAGGGTCCCGCGGGGACTTGGTGTTTTTGGTTGTCGCGATATCTCAGATTGGCACCGATATATTTTGATTTCCATCGTTACTTTTCTTCTTCAGCCCGAAAAATTGGCTGTGTACCAAGCAACTGATTTGTGGATCGCCATTTCGGCGGTGATTTCAAACGTCATTCTTTTCGGGCAAGACATGTTTGTCTTTTTTGGGCTCAATCAGATATCCGGCGATATACGTTTCATGCCCATGATTATGCAAGGGGACCTGGTCAACAGCGGGCCGGGCTGGGTGCCGGGGTGGAATTTGCTTCTAATCGAGCAAGGCTGGTCGATCGGGGTCGAGATGTGGTTTTACCTTTTGGCGCCGTTTTTGCTCCGCCGGGGCATCGGGGTGATCCTGGTAGCGATGGTTTTGAGTTTTGCCACACGTCTAATATTGACGGAGGTAGTAGGCTGGAAGGGTGATCCTTGGGGGTATCGATTTTTCCCGAACGAGCTTTTTGTTTTTCTGGCGGGGTCTCTCGCACACCGAGCCTACGCCAACGGAATTTTGATTCTGGATCGGCAAGTCGGTCGATACCTACTTTGTAGTCTCATCATCGTTCTGACACTATTTCACACGATGTTGCCGTTTGGGTCCGCCGAAAAAAGGTGGATCTACATGTTCATTCTAGTGGTCTCGTTACCGACAATTTTCCAAATCACAAAATCAATAGCCTGGGATCGATGGATCGGCGAATTGAGCTATCCGATATATTTGGTTCATTTCGTACCGCTGATTCTGATGCAGTCCTATGTTGATCGGCCAATGCAGGGTTGGGTCAATTTATTGATAAGTATTGGATTGGCGGCGCTATTGGTGTGGTCGATTGATTCCCGCGTCGATCGCTGGCGGCACCATTTGGTGAGCCGCATCCAGAGCAGGTATCAGCGCTAGTTGGAACATTGAGTTGCCAGCTGCCGGCAGAGCGTTACCTTGATTGCCTGCCAGGTCTCCGCCGCCTTCCGTTGACGGTTTTTGCTGGCTAAGAAGTCCTGCTGGTCGGCGGAAAGTTTGGTGTAGTAGAGCGCCTTCAGGGCAATTCGGTCTTTCAGAGGCCTCTGAAAGAC